>NZ_JBIUSS010000019.1:85955-107323 GCF_044741445.1 Kitasatospora sp. NPDC088160
GTGGCCCCCGGGCCCACGCCCCCGCGGGCGTCCGCGCAGCCCCCCGGGGCGGCCGGGGGGGGGCCCGGGGGGCGGGGCGGGGGGGGGCGGGGGGGGCCGGGGGGGGGGGCCGCCGCCCGCCGCCCCGCCCCGGCGTTCGTCCAGCGTGTGCGCGCCCCGGCGGGCGTGCCGTGCGCGGCTCAGAAGCCGCCGGCCTGCTCGTCCCGACGACGCTGCCAGCGCTGTTCCACCCGGTCCATCATCCCGGCCTTGCGGCGGGGCGCGGCGGCCGGCCGGGGGCCGGAGCCCTGGCCGGCGGGGCCGCGGCGCCAGCCGGTCACGGCGAACACCGCGCACCCGAGCATCACCAGGAAGCCCACGACGCTGACCCAGATCTGGTCGGGGACGACCATGCCGCCCATCAGCAGGCCGATGCCCACCACGAAGCCGGCAACGGCCAGGTACACCCGCCGGCGGGTGTAGGTGCGCAGCCCGGTTCCCTCAAGCGCCGTCGCGAATTTGGGATCTTCGGCATACAGCGCTCGCTCCATCTGGTCGAGCAGTCGCTGCTCGTGCTCCGAGAGCGGCACGGAGTCCTCCTACTCGTCGGTCGCGGGTGCGACCGGTCCGCCACCCCGGTCGGGGAGGCAAAGTCCAATCAGCCTTCGGGGCACACGGTCGGACGCCTGTGCGGGGGGACCCGGCCCGTGTCGTCCATATGCCCCACGCATCCGGCTGTCATGCTTTCCGGCTTTACCCAGATCATACGGTCCGTGGGCCCGTTACGGAGTGGTCTGCGCCGCGTGGGACGGGCCACTTCGACCGGGCACGGCCGCACCCGGCTCAACGCCACGGGACGCGGACAAGTGCCCGAACGGGTGGAATCGGTTCGGACCTGGGCAGGTTCGGGACCACCCGGACGAGGCCGGGGGGCGTCCGGAAGGCGAACTGCCGCCGCACGGTGTGCGAACCGTACGGCGGCGGACGGTCCCGCGGCCGCTCAGGCCAGGGTGGCCAGCAGGTGCAGCTGGGTCGCCACGGCGTGGAACGCGGGCTGCTCGGCGGCGGCCTCCTCCAGCTTCAGCAGCGCCTCCATCGCGCCCGGCTCGGCGTCCACCAGCACCCCGGGGACCAGGTCGGCGAAGACCCGGACGCCGTGCACCGACTCCACCCGCAGACCCGCGCCCTCGGCCAGCCGGCCCAGCTCCTCGCCGGTGAAGCGGCGCGGCATCGGGTCCTGCTCGCCCCAGCGGCCGTCGGTCGCGGACAGCACCGTACGGGCCTCGGTGAAGTGGCCGGCCAGCGCGCGGGCCAGCACGGCGCCGTTGCGGTTGGCGGCCAGCAGGCTGACCAGGCCGCCCCGGCGCAGGGTGCCGGCCAGGCTGCCGAGCGCCTCCGCCGGGTCGTCCACGACCTCCAGCACGCCGTGGCAGAGCACCGCGTCCACGGTGCCGGGGGCGACCAGCTCGGGCAGCGTCTGGGTGTCGCCCTGGACGGCCCGGACCAGCTCCGTCACCCTGGCCTCGGCGGCCCGGCGCTCCAGCGCGAACAGCGCGTCCGGGCTGGGGTCGACCACGGTGACCCGGTGGCCGAGCTTGGCCACCGGCACGGCGAAGTTGCCGGTGCCGCCACCGGTGTCGACCACGTCGAGCACCGGCTGGTCCAGCTCGGCCGCCCGCTTCTCCAGGGCGGCCCGCACCACCTCCCACACCACGGCGGTACGCAGGGCACTGCGGGGACGCGTCGGGTACAAGGCGGGGCTCCTCGGCACATGCAGATCGATCAGGATGCCTCCACCTTAGACCGGGCGGGTGGCGGGGCCCGTCACCCCCGGCGGGTCGTCGCCGTCCAGCGGCAGCCGCGGGGCCGGCGGGGTCGGGCGCAGGCCGAGCAGGCGCTCGACCAGGCGCAGGAACAGGGCGGAGTTGCGGACCAGGTCGTCGGCGTCACGGGCCGAGGCGGCACCCCTGATCCCGGCCTCGGCGGCCGCCCGGCGGCGGGCGCCGGCGCCGTAGTAGAGCGCCCACTCGGCCAGCTCGGGGGCCACCTCGGGCAGCACCTCCCAGGCACTGCGGATGGCCTTGCGCCGGCGCGGGCTCTTCTCCGGCCGCCCCCGCACCGCGAGCACGGCCGCCACCGTGCGCAGCGCGGCCAGGTGGGCGGTGGCGTACCGCTCCAGCGGGTCCTCCAGCACGCGGGCCCGGGCGAGCGTGCGGTGGGCGTCGGCGAGCAGGTCGAGGGCGGCCGGCGGCGCGGCGGTCCGGCGCAGCACGGGGTGGACGTCCCCGCCACCCGGGCGCCCGCCCGGGGAGGACGGCGGGGCGGCGGAGTGGAGGCGGGCGGTGACGGGCTCAGGACGGCTGATGGTCATGGTCTCCCCCGTTCCGAGGCAGCGCGCGGACCGGGCGGTCCGTGCCCCTCCATCGTGAACGGGACCACTGACAACGCGGCCCGAAACGGGTGAGCGGCGGCGGGCACCGGCCTGTCCCCCCAGGTCCTGTGCCGCCGCCGTACGCCGCCGCTCCGCCGTTCCCCACAGGCGGCGGTGGCCAGCTCCCCCTTCCGGTGGCCGGTCTCCCCCCGGCCCGCTCCGCCGCCCCGTGTCGGCGGTGCGAGGCCCGTGACCGGCTCCCGCGGCGGACCTCCGCCGCCGCCCCGCCGACCCCTCATCTGCCGGCTGGGCGGACGGATCCGCCACCCGGGGCGGGGCGCCCGACGCGCCGCCTTCCCGGTGCCACCACTCTCCCGTCCCGGCAGGTCGGCGGGCCATCCGCTGACGTACTCAACCCCGGATCTGAGTACGCGTACTCAGATCCGTCGGCCCCGGACCCGGCCGTGGCCGGAACCGGCGGGCCGACCCGGCACGTCCGGGTACGGTACGGCCGTGGCCGGGGCGGACCGGCCACGGCCACGAGAAGGAGGGGGAAAGCGATGAGGAGGGGGAAGCCATGACGATCGTGCCGCTGATCTTCACCAGCGGACTCGCCAGCGGTATCAACGCCTACGCGGTGGTGCTGCTGCTCGGACTGCTGGGCCGCTTCGGCGGCGCGGACTCGGTACCGCCCGCACTGGAGCGCACCGACGTGCTGGTCGCGGCCGCCGTACTGTTCCTGCTGGAGGCGGTGGCCGACAAGATCCCGTTCGTCGACAGCCTCTGGGACTCCGTGCACACCGTGATCCGGCCGATCGCGGGCGCCACCGTCGGCGCGCTGATCGCGAGCACCGACCCGGGCTCGCTCGGCGAGGTCGCGGCGGGCGCGATGGGCGGCACCACGGCGCTGGTCAGCCACCTGGTCAAGGCCTCGCTGCGGATGGCGGTCAACACCTCGCCCGAACCGGCCAGCAACATCGCGGTCAGCATGGCGGAGGACCTGTCGGTGGCCGGGCTGGTATCCCTGGCGATCTTCCACCCCTGGCTGGCCGCCTCGATCGCCGCCGTCCTGCTCGCCGTCGGCCTGCTGCTGGTCTGGTTCGCGGTCAACCGGATCCGCGCCTTCCGGGCCCGCCGCCGCGAACGCCGCGCCGCCCGCGACGCCGGGTCCGCCGCCCGCGGGCAGGAGGCGGACCGGCCGTACGTCCCGCGGCGCTGAGGACGGCGCCCGCCCGGTCCGGCCCGGCCCAGGTCACGGCCTAGGATCAGGTGCCATGGCACGGATCGTCATCATCGGCGCAGGAATGAGCGGGCTCGCGGCGGCCTCCAGGCTGGCCACCCTCGGACACCGGGTGACGGTCTGCGAGGCCGGCGGCACGTACGGGGGCATGGTCGGCCGGTACGAGCGCGACGGATTCGCCTTCGACACCGGCCCCGGCCTGCTGACCCTCCCGGCCGTCTACCGCGACCTCGCGCTGAAGACCGGCAAGGAGCCGCTGGAGCAGCTCGTCGACCTCGCCCCGGTGGACCCGGAGAGCCGGCACCTGTTCCCGGACGGCACCGCCGTCAGCCTGCCCAACGCCTCCCGCGGCGGCGTCAGCCAGGCCCTGGACGCCGCCTTCGGCGCCGGCTCGGGCGCCCGCTGGAGCGCGGTCATGAACCACGGCCGGACGGTCTGGGAGGCCACCCGCCGCCCGCTCCTGGAGGAGCCGCTCCCGGCCGACCGGTCGCCGCTGCACACCGACCCCTACCCCGTCCCGCCCCGGCGCGGCCTGCTCGCCCGGCTCGGCCGGCCCCGCCCGTGGACCCTCGCCGACGTCGCCGCCCGCGAACTCGGCGGCCACCCCGGCCTCACCGCCCTGCTGGCGGAGCACGCCCTGCGTTTCGGCCTGCCCCCCGGGTCCGCCCCCGCCGGGGCCACCGTGCTGCCGTACATGGAGCAGTCCTTCGGCGTCTGGTACGTCCGGGGCGGCCTGCGGGCCCTGGCGGACGCGGTGCACCGGCGCTGCGAGCTGCGCAAGGTGGAGTTCCGCTTCGACACCCCGGTCACCGGGGTACTGGTCGAGGACGGCCGGGCCCGTGGCGTCGACACCCCGGGCGGGCGGATCGACGCGGACCTGGTGGTCTCCTCGATGGACACCAGGGCGCTGTTCCGTGACGGTCTCGCCCGGTGGCCGGAGCTCGGGCCCGACCACGGGGAGCCGTCCGAGGTGCCCGGCCGGTTCAGCGTGCTGCTCGCGCTGCGCGGCGCCCGGCCGGCCGGCACCCCGCACCGGACGGTGGTGCACGCCGCCGACCCGGCGGCCGAGCAGAACGCCCTGACCCTCCCGGCCCCGCCCTGCGAGCGCCCCACCCTCCAGGTGCTGCGCCCGGACGATCCCTCGCTGCGCCCCGACGACGCGCACGAGAGCGTGGTGCTGACCGCGACCGTCCCCGCCCAGGGCGACGTCGACTGGACGGCGCCCGGGGTCGCCGAGCGCCACGCGGACCGGCTGCTGGCGCACGCCGACGCCGCCGGCCTGGGCCTGCGCGAACGGATGCTGTGGCGGGTCGTGCGCACCCCGGACGACACCCGCCGGGAGACCGGCGCCCTCGGCGGGTCGGTCCCCCGCCCCGCGCTCGCCGGAGACGGCGGCGGATGGCTCCAGCCCGCCAACGAGTCGCCCGTCCCCGGCCTCTACCTGATCGGCGGAGCGGCCCACCCCGGCGGCGGACTGGCCCGGGCCGGCATGTCCGCCTGCATCGCCGCCAACCTGATCGGCCCGGCGTAGGGGCCCTGGCGCCGGACCTCAGCCCTGGGGCCAGGTGTTCTGCTGCTGGTAGCCGTAGGTGTGGTCGTAGGACTGCTGCTGCGGGATGCCCTGGGGGTGCTGGCCCGGCTGCTGGCCGGGGTGCTGCTCCAGGTGTTGCTCGGGGTGCTGCTGCGGGGTCTGCCACTGCTGCTGGGGGTGCTGCTCCCAGCCGGGCTGCTGCTGCGGGTAGGACTGGTACTGGTCCTGCTGCGGGTAGCCGTTGTACGGGTCGGACTGCTGGGGGTAGGCCCCGTAGCCCTGGTCGTAGGCGAAGGCCGGCTGCTGCTGGCTCTGCCACTGCTGCTGCTCGTAGGCCGGCTGCGGCTGGGCGGCGTTGTCGTAGCCGGACTGGTAGGCCTCGGCGTAGGGGTCGTGCGGCGCCTGCGCCTGCTGCTGCTCGTAGTAGGCGGGCGCGTAGACGCCGTCCTGGGCGAGTTCCTGCATCTCGAAGGCGGCGGTCTGCTCGACCTCGGGGACGTCCTCGGCAACCGGGGCGGGGGCGGCGACCGGGGCCTCCTCGACGGCGCTGACCTCACCGATCCGCTTGTCGGTGGCCTCGACCGCGGCCACGGCGGCCGCGCCGCCGGTGAGGGCGCCGAGCAGGGGCACCTTGGCGAGCGGGCCGGGCAGCGAGCCGTCGGCCTTGCGCAGCGACCAGCCGGCCCGGTAGCCGCGCTTGACGGAGAGGGTGACGAAGGTCTGGCCGGCCGCGAAGAGGGCGGCGCCGGCGCCGATCACCGGGACGGAGCCGAGCACCATGCCGGCGGCCACTGCCAGGAAGCCGACCAGGGCGAGGGCCCGCCAGTGCAGCGGGGCCCGGTTCTGCAGCAGGACCTCGGCGACCAGCCAGAGCGCCACCACCGCCAACGCGACGTACAGCAGCAGGTATCCGATGCCCATCCGCCCGCTACCTCCAGTCGCGTGCCCGCGCTCGCCGCGCGTGTGCGGCGACTGTACCGGTTCAACGGCCGGGGTACCGCATCGCGTTCCCGCCGGTCGCGGCCGGGGCCCACACGACCGAGCCCGTCACCGTCGGGGCGGTGACGGGCCGGTGAACGTCCGGGCCCGCGGGCCCGATCGGCCCGGCGCAGGACCCCCGACGGGGCGCCGGACGGGGCCTACGCGTGGCGCTGGTGCAGGCCGAGGTTCTGGTAGATCTCCAGCGTCGCCGTGGAGTGGTTGAGCGTGATGAAGTGCAGGCCGGGCGCACCCTCGGCGAGGAGGCGTTCGGCCATCGCGGTGGCGTGTTCCATGCCGATCGCGCGCAGCGCCGCCGGGTCGTCGACGGCGGCCCGCAGCCGGGCCTCCAGGTCGGCGGGGAAGGCGGAGCCGCTCAGCTGGGGGAAGCGTTCCAGCTGCTTGGCGTTGGTGACCGGCATGATCTCCGGGATGATCGGCGTCTCGCAGCCGGCGGCGGTGACCCGGTCGCGCAGCCGCAGGTAGTCGTCGACCTCGAAGAACATCTGGGTGATCGCGTAGTCGGCGCCCGCCCGGACCTTGCCGACGAAGTGCCGGATGTCCTCGTCCCAGTCGGTGGAGCGCGGGTGCATGTTCGGCGAGGCGGCGACGCCGACGCAGAAGTCGCCGATGCCCTTGATCAGCTCGACCAGCTCGTACGCGTACGTGACGCCGTCGGGGTGCCTGACCCATTCGCCCATCGGGTCGCCGGGCGGGTCCCCCCGGACCGCGAGGACGTTGCGCACGCCCTGGTCGGCGTACTGGCCGATGATGTTGCGCAGTTCGGCGATCGAGTGGTCGACGGCGGTCAGGTGGGCGACCGGGGTCAGCGTGGTCTCGGTGGCGATCCGGCCGACCATGTTGACGGTGCGCTCGCGCGAGGAGCCGCCGGCGCCGTACGTCATGCAGACGAAGTTGGGGTCCAGCGGTTCGAGCCGACGGATGGCGTCCCAGAGTCTCTGCTCGCCGACCTCGGTGCGCGGGGGCATGAACTCGAAGGAGAAGGACCGCTTTCCGGCTGCCAGGAGTTCGCGGACCGTCAGTGCGCGGTCCGGTCTGGTGGAAGCGATGCCGAGTGCCATGCTGGCAGGTTATCCGGCGTTCGAAGGGGCCGGACAACTCGGTACCACGGATTGAGACAAGCGGTGGACGATACTCCGTCCGGTGGTCCGTCGAATTCCGACCGGCGTTCGGGGCCCGCGCCGGGTGTGCCCGCACGCCCGCGCGCACGCCCGCTCGCACATTCGTTCCCGGCTACCCCGCTACGCTTGCTGCACCCCAGCGAACCAGCGGAGCCTCATCGTGACCTCGTCCAGCAACCGGCCGGCCAACCCCATAGACGTGGAGGACGTCCGCGCGTGCGTCAACGCCGCCCTCGCCGCGTTCATGGACGGCCAGTCCGCCCTGTTGGACAAGATCTCCCCGCAGCTCGTGCCCGCCGCCGACGCCCTGCGCGACTTCCTGCTGGACGGCGGCAAGCGGCTGCGCCCGGCCTTCTGCTACTGGGGCTGGCGCAGTGCCGGCGGCCCGGCCGGCGGCGAGGGCATCGCGAACGCGGCGGCCGCGCTGGAACTGCTCCAGGCGAGCGCCCTGGTGCACGACGACCTGATGGACCGCAGCGACACCCGCCGCGGCCTGCCCTCGATCCACCGCCGCTTCGAGGCGCTGCACCGGGCGAACGGCTGGCGCGGCGACCGCGAGCAGTACGGCGCCTCGGCGGCGGTGCTGCTCGGCGACCTGCTGCTGATCTGGTGCGACGAGCTGTTCCTGCGCTCGGGCCTGGAGCCGGCCGCCGTGCTGGCCGCCAAGCCGGTGTTCGACCTGATGCGCACCGAGGTCATGGTCGGCCAGTACCTGGACGTCCTGGAGCCGGTGGCCGGCGACTCCGCCGACGAGGGCGCGCTCGACCGGGCGCAGACGGTGCTGCACTACAAGTCGGCGAAGTACACGATCGAGCGGCCCCTCCAGGTCGGCGCGCTGCTGGCCGGGGCCGGCCCGGAGCTGGTGGCGGCGCTGGGGGCGTTCGGGCTGCCGCTGGGCGAGGCCTTCCAGCTGCGGGACGACCTGCTCGGCGTCTTCGGCGATCCGGCGGTCACCGGCAAGCCGGCCGGGGACGACCTGCGCGAGGGCAAGCGCACCCTGCTGGTGGCGCACGCGATGCGGGGCCTGCCGGCCGCCGACGCCCGGCACCTGGACGAGCGGCTCGGCGCGCCGGACCTGGTGCCCGAGGAGGTCGCCGGGCTGCGCGACCTGGTGGCCCGCAGCGGCGCGCCCGAGCGGGTGGAGCGCCGGATCGACGAGCTGATGCGGCAGTCCCTGGCCGCGCTGGAGGCGGCGCCGCTGGCCGACGAGCAGGCCCGCACGGTGCTGCTGGCCCTGGCCGAGGCCGCCACCGTCCGCAAGTACTGAGATCCGCACGCAGGGGGATCCGCAGGTACGGGGAACGGTGACGGCCCCCGGGGCCGTCAGGCCGAGCGCACCCGCCGGGCAAGCTCGGCGGCGGCGGCCTGCGGGTCGTCGGCGGCCGTGATGGCACGGACCACGACGATCCGGCGGGCGCCGGCGGCCAGCACCTCGTCGAGGTTGCCGAGGTCGATGCCGCCGATGGCGAACCACGGCCGGTCGGTGCTCTGCTTCGCCGCGTACGAGACCAGGCCGAGGCCCAGCGCCGGGCGGCCCGGCTTGGTCGGGGTCGGCCAGACCGGGCCCGTGCAGAAGTAGTCCACGCCGGGCTCGGCGAGCGCCGCGTCCACCTCGGACTCGGCGTGGCAGGACCGGCCGATCAGCACCTCGTCGCCGAGGATCGCCCGGGCGGCCGGCACCGGCAGGTCGTCCTGCCCGAGGTGCAGCACGTCCGGCCGGGCCACGTGCGCGACGTCGGCGCGGTCGTTGACGGCCAGCAGCTTGCCGTGGCGGCGGCAGGCGTCCGCGAAGACCTCCAGGGCCGCCAGCTCCTGCTTGGCCTCCAGGCCCTTGTCCCGGAGCTGGACGATGTCCACCCCGCCCGCCAGCGCCGCGTCCAGGAACTGGGCGAGGTCGCCCTGCTCCCGGCGGGCGTCGGTGCACAGGTACAGCCGGGCGTCGGCCAGCCGCCGGCGCGGTGCGTCCGCCGCCATCAGATCAGCATCGCCTGGGCGCGCCGCTTGACCTCGGTGCCGCGGTTCTCCTGCAGCGCCTGGATCGGGCTGCCGGGCAGCGACGGGTCCTCGGTGAAGAGCCACTCCAGGATCTCCACGTCGTTGTACCCGCAGTCGCGCAGCACGGTCAGGGTGCCGGACAGGTGCTTGACCAGCCCCTGGCCGTCGATGAACGCCGCAGGGACCTGCAGCGACTTGTTGGGGCCCCGCCGGACGGCGATCAGCCCGCCGCTGCGGACCAGGTCGCGCACCTCGGTGACGCGCACCCCCCACTGCTCCGAGATGTCGGGCAGGTACATCCACTCGGAAACCAGGGCTTCGATCTTGCTTTCAATCTCACTCACGCCACCAGACTGCCACCTCCACAGCCCCCCGCGCACCAGCTGCTACCCCGCGACCGCCGACTTCAGCGGCACCGAGGGGTCCGCCGCGCGGGCCCGGTCCAGCGCGGTGCCGCGCTCGATCAGCCGGCGGCCCTGGGTGAGGTCGCGCGGCCGGTCGACGGCCAGCAGCGCGCTCGGCACCCCGTCGCGCAGCCAGAGCGCCGTCCAGGAGGCGTCCTGCGGGCCGCCGCGCCACAGCAGTTCGTCGCCCTCGGCGTGCCGCCCGGCGTACTGGACCATCCGCCCGAACTGCTCCGACCAGAAGTACGGCACCGGGTCGTACGGCGGCGCGTCCGCGCCGAGGACGGCGGCCGCCACGGCCTCGCCGGACTGCAACGCGTGGTCCCAGTGCTGGACGGCCAGCCGGGCGCCGGAGCGGGCGGACGGGTAGCTGACGCAGTCCCCGGCCGCGAAGACGCCGGGCAGGCCGGTGCGCAGCCGCCCGTCCACCAGGACGGCGCCGGTGCCGTCCAGCTCGACGCCGGAACCGGCCAGCCAGCCCGTCGCGGGCCGGGCGCCGACGCCGACCACGACCTCGTCGGCGGGCAGGTGCGAGCCGTCCGCCAGCAGCACCGCGCCCTCCTCGACGGCGGCCACGCCGACCCCGCAGCGCAGGTCGACACCGGCCTCGGCGTACCAGGCGGCCATCGCCGAACCGACCTCGGCCGGCAGCGCGCCGGGGACGGGCGCCGGGCCCGCCTCGACCACCGTCACCTCGCAGCCGGCCGCGCGGGCGGCGGTGGACACCTCGGCGCCGATCCAGCCCGCGCCGACCAGCACCAGCCGCAGGCCGGGCCGCAGCAGGGCACGCAGCGCCAGCGCGTCGTCCAGGGTGTGCAGCAGGTGCGCGCGCTCGGCGCCGGGCAGGGCGCGCGGGGTGGCGCCGGTGGCGATCACCAGGGCGTCGTACGGGAGGTCGCCGGCGTCGGTGTGCAGCACGCCGGGGGCGAGGCCGGTGGCGCGGCGGCCGGTGAGCAGTTCGATGCCCAGGTGCGGGTAGTCGATGTCCAGGGTGGTGGCGTCGGCCTTGCCGAGCAGCACGTCCTTGGAGAGCGGCGGCCGGTCGTACGGCGCGTGCGGCTCCTCCCCGACCAGCGTGATCCGCCCCCGCCAGCCGCCCTGCCGCAGCTTCAGGGCGCACTGCGCCCCGGCCAGCCCGGCCCCGACGACGACCACCTGATCCGTTCCGTTCAGCTCTGCCACGCCCGTCACTGTACTCAGCGCCCTGCCGGGGCCACCGGCCCGTCCACCCCGCGTACGGGCCTTCGGCCGGGCCCGCCCCCGGCGTTATGGTGGGGGCACCATCACGGGAGCCCGGCGTACCGGGCTGAGAGGCGGGCTGGCACGGCCCGCGACCGTCCGAACCTGATCCGGGTCATTCCGGCGAAGGGAGAAGAGCAGCCTTGTCACGCTTGCCCGAGGAAACCCACGCCGACGTGTTGGTGATCGGCGGGGGCGTCATCGGCCTCGCCGTCGCCTGGCGCGCCGCGCAGCGCGGGCTGGGGAACATCGTCGTGGTCGACCCCTCCCCCGGCGGCGGGGCGGCCGGGGTCGCGGCCGGGATGCTCGCCCCGGTCACCGAGCTGCAGTACGGCGAGGAGCCGCTGCTGCGCCTCGGCATGGCCTCCAACCAGCGGTACGGGGACTTCGCCGCCGAGCTCACCGAGGCGAGCGGCGGCCTGGACACCGGGTACCGCCGGTGCGGCACGATCGCCGTCGCGCTGGACTCCGACGACCGCGAGGAACTGCGCGAGCTGCACGCCTTCCACCAGCGGCTCGGCCTGGACTCGGCCTGGCTGACCGGCCGGGAGGCCCGCAGGCTGGAGCCGATGCTCGCCCCCGGCGTGCGCGGCGGCCTGCACGTCGCGGACGACCACCAGGTGGATCCCCGCCGGCTGCTGACCGCCCTGGTGGCCGCCTGCGAGCTCGCCGGGGTCGTGCTCCACCGGGCCGAGGCCGTCGGGCTGCTGGTCGAGGACGGCCGCGCGGTCGGCGCCCGGCTCGGCACCGGCGAGACACCGAGGGCCGACCAGGTGGTGCTCGCGGCCGGCCCGCACAGCCACCGGCTGCCCGGGCTGCCGGAGGGCGTGCTGCCGGCCGTCCGCCCGGTGAAGGGGCAGATCCTGCGGCTGCGGATCCCCGAGGCGTACCGGCCGTTCCTGTCCCGCAACGTCCGCGCGGTGGTGCGCGGACAGCACCTGTACCTGGTGCCCCGGGAGAACGGCGAGCTGGTGATCGGCGCGACCACCGAGGAGCAGGGCTACGACACCACGGTCACCGCCGGCGGGGTGTACGAACTGCTGCGCGACGCCCACGAGTTGGTGCCGGGCATCACCGAACTCCCGCTGCTGGAGACCTCGGCCGGGCTGCGTCCCGGTTCGCCGGACAACGCCCCGCTGCTGGGCCCGACCGCGCTGCCCGGGCTGGTCGCCGCCACCGGCCACTACCGCAACGGCGTGCTGCTCACCCCGGTGACCGCCGACCTGCTCGCCGAGTACCTGGCGACCGGCGAACTCCCCGAGCTTGCAAAGCCGTTCACGCCCACCCGGTTCTCCCCCGACCGCTCCACCACGAAGGCCTCCGCATGACCGAGATCGCACCACCCCAGACCACACCGGCCCAGACCACACCGGCCGAGATCGGGCTGACCGTCAACGGCGAGCCCCGCCGGGTGTCCGCCACGACCACCCTCGCGGAGGTGGTGGCCACCCTCAGCGCCGCCCACAGCGGCGTCGCCGCCGCCCTCAACGAGGCCGTGGTGCCGCGCAGTTCGTGGCCGGCCACGGAACTGTCGGCGGGCGACCGGATCGAGATCCTCACCGCCGTCCAGGGAGGCTGACATGGCTGACGACCTGCTGACCATCGCCGGGGAGTCCTTCGGCTCCCGGCTGATCATGGGCACCGGCGGCGCACCCAGCCTGGAGATCCTGGAACGGGCGCTGCTGGCCTCCGGCACCGAGCTGACCACCGTGGCGATGCGCCGGGTCGACGCCGGCACCCAGGGCTCCGTCCTGGACGTGCTGACCCGCAACGGCATCCGGGTGCTGCCCAACACGGCGGGCTGCTTCACCGCCGGGGAGGCCGTGCTGACCGCCCGGCTGGCCCGCGAGGCGCTCGGCACCGACTGGGTGAAGCTGGAGGTGATCGCCGACGAGCGGACCCTCCTGCCGGACCCGATCGAGCTGCTGGACGCCGCCGAGACCCTGGTCGACGACGGCTTCACGGTGCTGCCGTACACCAACGACGACCCGGTGCTGGCCCGCAAGCTGGAGGACGTCGGCTGCGCGGCGATCATGCCGCTGGGCTCGCCGATCGGCTCCGGCCTGGGCATCCGCAACCCGCACAACTTCCAGCTGATCGTGGAGGACGCGGGCGTCCCGGTGATCCTGGACGCGGGCGCCGGCACCGCCTCGGACGTCGCGCTGGCGATGGAGCTGGGCTGCGCGGCGGTGATGCTCGCCTCCGCGGTGACCAGGGCGCAGGACCCGGTGCTGATGGCCGAGGCGATGCGGCACGCCGCCGAGGCGGGCCGGTTCGCCCACCGGGCCGGCCGCATCCCGCGCCGGTTCCACGCCGAGGCCTCCTCGGCGATGGCCGGCCGGGCGGAGCTGGACACCCGCGAGCACCCGGCGTTCTGACGCCCTGGCGCCCGGCACCCACCCGCGTGTGCCGTGTCACAAACCGGGCACAGCCGGGCCCGGAGGGGATGTCCTCCGGGTCCGGCTGCCGCCTGCGGCCCTAGACTCTCCGGGTGGACATGGCACTGCACGACCCCCTGATCGGTACCCTGCTCGACGGCCGGTACCGGGTCGAGCAGCGCATCGCGACCGGCGGGATGTCCACCGTCTACAAGGGCACCGACACCCGGCTGGACCGGGTCGTCGCCCTCAAGGTGATGCACCCCGCGCTGGCCGGGGACGACGGCTTCACCGCCCGGTTCATCCGCGAGGCCAAGGCCGTCGCCCGACTCTCCCACCCGAACGTGGTGAACGTCTTCGACCAGGGCGCGGACGGGGCCAACGTCTTCCTCGCCATGGAGTACGTGCCCGGCCGCACCCTGCGGGACCTGCTGCGCGACCGCGGCGCGCTGTCCGTGCGGGCCGCGCTGGACGTGCTGGAGCCGGTGCTGGCCGCCCTCGGCGCCGCCCACCGGGCCGGGCTGGTGCACCGGGACGTCAAGCCGGAGAACGTGCTGATCACCGAGGACGGACTGGTCAAGGTCGCCGACTTCGGCCTGGTCCGGGTCCTCGGCACCGCCGACGGCGCGCCCACCTCGACCAGCACCGCGACCGGCGGCACGGTCCTCGGCACCGTCTCCTACCTGGCCCCCGAGCAGATCCTCCCGGACGCCCCCACCGACCAGCGGGTCGACGTCTACGCGGCCGGCATCCTGCTCTACGAGATGCTCACCGGCCGCCGCCCGCACACCGGCGACAACCCCGTCCAGGTGATGTACAAGCACCTGCACGAGGACGTCCCCGCCCCCTCGCTGATCGCCCCGGCCGTCGGCCCCGGGCTGGACGCCATAGTGGCCGGCGCCTGCGCCCGGACGGCCGAGGCCCGCCCGTACGACGCGGTCGAACTGCTCGCCGCCCTCCAGCGGATCCGCCGCACGCTCACCCCGGCCGAGCTGGACGCCGAGCCGCCGGCCTCCACCCGGCCCAGCCCGCGCTACCCGACCAGCGAGCCGACCTCGGTGATCCAGCAGCCGGCGGGGCCCGTCGACGCCGGGGCGCCGGAGCCCACCAGCGTGCTGGACGTGCCGGCGGAGCTGCTGGACCAGCTGCTGGTCGAGCCGCGCCCGTACGACGAGCCGACCCCGGTGCGCGGGCGCCGGCCCGGCCTGCTGCGCCGCCTCCCCCGCAAGCCGCTGATCTGGGTCGCCGCGCTGACCGCCCTGGTGCTGGCGGTCGGCGGTGCGACGTACGGGCTGTCCGAGGGGCTGTACGGGCCGGTGCCCGGCGTGCTCGGCAAGGACCGGGCCGAGGCGCAGCGGATCCTGGACAAGGACGGCATGCACGGCCGCTTCGTCGAGGCGTTCAGCGAGAGCGTCCCGGCCGGGCAGGTGATCGCCACCGACCCCGGAGTGGGCGCGCGGACCCGCAAGAGCGACACCGTGACGGTGACCGTCTCCAGGGGCCCCAAGCGGATCGCGGTGCCGGACCTGGCCGGGAAGACCGCCGACCAGGCCGCCGACGCGCTGACCGCGGCCCAGCTGACCAGGGGCGGCGTGACCGGGACGTACGACGACACCGTGCCGGAGGGCGTGGTGATCAGCAGTTCGCCGGCGGCCGGGCAGCTGCTCCAGGAGAACACCGCGGTCTCGCTGGTGGTCAGCAAGGGCATGGTGCCCGTCCCGGACGTCACCGGGATGAGCAAGGACGACGCGGCGAAGGCGCTCCAGGCGGCCGGCTTCACGATGCAGACCAGCGGGGTCAACCTGTTCGGCACCGGCAAGGTGTCCAGTCAGTCCCCGGCGGCCGGCGAGCGGCGCCCGCAGCACACCGCGGTGACGGTCAACTTCCCCTTCTTCTAAGGGGATTCCTCCGAACGTCGGCCCGCCCTCAGCGCAGCGGGCCGTCGCCCGGCTCCTCCTGGTGGGAGTAGCGCTGCTCGCGCCACGGGTCGGCGAGGTTGTGGTAGCCGCGCTCCTCCCAGAAGCCCCGACGGTCGGCCCGCATGTACTCCACCGCGCGGACCCACTTGGGGCCCTTCCAGGCGTACAGCCCGGGGACGATCAGCCGGACGGGGAAACCGTGCTCGGCGGTCAGCGGCTCGCCGTTGCGGTGGGTGGCGAAGATCGTCCGCGGGTCGGCGAAGTCGGCCAGCCGCAGGTTGGCGCTGTAGCCGTACTCGGCCCAGACCATCACGTGAGTGACGCCGGGCGCGGGGGGCTCCAGGTCGAGGAGGGCGGCGGCCGGCACGCCCGACCACTCGTTGCCGAGCAGCGTGAACTTGGTGACGCAGTGCAGGTCGGCGACGACGGTGGTGCGCGGCAGGGCGTGGAAGGCCTCGAAGTCCCAGCTGTGCTTCTCCGCCGAGGCGGTGGCGCCGAACACCTGGAGGTCCCAGGTCAGCGGCTTGAAGCGGGGTACGGGCCCGTAGTGCAGGGCGGGCCAGCCGCGCTGCACGCGCTGCCCCGGGGGGAGCCTCGGGTCAGACGGCGGAAGCGGTTCTTGTTCGGACTGACCCATGACTCCATGGTGACAGACGGCGGCCGACGCGCCGTGCGCGCCCCTTCGCGCGACCACACGCCCCGCCCCCAAGAACCGGTGATCGGGCCCGTATCGGCTCAAATCGGATATTCCAAAACATGTCCTAGTGAGTGTGAACTTACTGGAATTTTCTCCCATTTCGATGCCAGGATGCGCAGCGCAGGAGTCACAACAGGCCGTAGCGCAGGGAGGCACCAGCCATGCAGGGCGACCCAGAGGTCATCGAGTTCCTCAACGAGCAGCTCACCGCGGAGCTCACCGCGATCAACCAGTACTTCCTGCACGCCAAGATGCAGGAGAACTTCGGCTGGACGAAGCTCGCCAAGTACACCCGGCACGAGTCCTTCGACGAGATGAAGCACGCCGAGACCCTCACCGACCGGATCCTCTTCCTGGACGGGCTGCCGAACTACCAGCGGCTGTTCCACGTCCGGATCGGCCAGACGGTCAAGGAGATGTTCGAGGCGGACCGCCAGATCGAGGTCGAGGCGATCGACCGGCTGAAGCGCGGGATCGTGGTGATGCGCGCCAAGAACGACGTCACCTCGGCGAACATCTTCGAGGACATCCTGGCCGACGAGGAGCACCACATCGACTACCTCGACACCCAGCTGGAGCTCCTGGAGAAGCTCGGCGAAGCCCTCTACCTCGCCCAGGTGATCGAGCAGCCGGACTCCTGAGCCCTCAGGCCGCGCGCAGCGGGGCGACCGGGGTCGGGGCGGCCTGAGTCACGGTGGCCACCGGCGCGGACGCGGCCTGGTCCTGCGGGTCGGCCAGGCCGAGCTTCGCGGCGAGGCGGGCGGTCGGGCAGGGCCGGGCGCCGTGCTCGCCGAGCAGGGCCTGGATCCGGCGGACGCAGGATCCGCAGTCGGTGCCGGCCTTGCAGCCCCGGGCGATCTGGCGCGGGGTGCCGGCCCCGGCGTCGATCGCCTTCTTCACCTGGTCCTCGGTGACCGCATGGCACATGCACACGTACATCGCGGACTCTCCAGGGTGGTGCGGCGCCGACCGGCGGAACGATCTTGACTAAGGCTTGCCTTACTTCACTAAGCCTCACCTTACCCGGCGATCCGGGCACGAAAAAGCCCCTCCGGGCTCGGGGACCCCGAATCCGGAGGGGCTTTCGTCACATTCGTTCACCGGTGACCCGCCGGCGGCGGCTCACCCGTGGCAGCTCCCGTGGCAGCTCACTGGCCGCGGTACATCTCCGCCACCAGGAACGCCAGGTCCAGCGACTGGCTGCGGTTGAGCCGCGGGTCGCAGGCCGTCTCGTAGCGCTGGTGCAGGTCGTCGACCAGCACCTCGTCGCCACCGCCGACGCACTCGGTCACGTCGTCGCCGGTCAGCTCCACGTGGATGCCACCCGGGTGGGTGCCCAGCGCGCGGTGCACCTCGAAGAAGCCCTTGACCTCGTCGAGCACGTCGTCGAAGCTGCGGGTCTTGTGGCCGCTGGAGGCCTCGAAGGTGTTGCCGTGCATCGGGTCGCAGATCCACACCGGCTGGGCGCCGGACGCGGTGACCTTCTCCACCAGGGTGGGCAGGTGGTCGCGGACCTTGCCCGCACCCATCCGGGTGATGAAGGTGAGGCGGCCGGGCTCGCGCTCCGGGTCCAGCTTCTCGATCAGGGTCAGTGCCTCGTCGACCGAGGTGGTCGGGCCGAGCTTGACGCCGATCGGGTTGCGGACCTTCGAGGCGAACTCGATGTGCGCGTGGTCCAGCTGGCGGGTGCGCTCGCCGATCCACACCATGTGGCCGGAGACGTCGTACAGCTCGCCGGTGCGCGAGTCCACGCGGGTCAGCGCGGTCTCGTAGTCGAGGATCAGCGCCTCGTGCGAGGAGAAGAACTCGACGGTCTTGAACTCCTCCGGCGCCACACCGCAGGCGTTCATGAACGCCAGGGCGTTGTCGATCTCCCGGGCGAGCTGCTCGTAGCGCTGGCCGGCCGGCGAGTTGCGCACGAAGTCCTGGTTCCAGGCGTGCACCTGGCGCAGGTCCGCGTAGCCACCGGTGGTGAACGCGCGCACCAGGTTCAGCGTCGCGGCGGACGCGTTGTACATCCGCTTGAGGCGCTCCGGGTCCGGGATGCGGGACTCGGGGGTGAAATCGAAGCCGTTCACCGAGTCGCCGCGGTAGACCGGCAGCGTCACGCCGTCGCGGGTCTCGGTCGACTTGGAGCGCGGCTTGGAGTACTGGCCGGCGATCCGGCCCACCTTCACGACCGGCACCGAGGCCGCGTACGTCAGCACGGCGGCCATCTGCAGCAGGGTCTTCAGCTTGTTGCGGATGTGCTCCGCCGAGACGCCGTCGAAGGCCTCGGCACAGTCACCGCCCTGCAGCAGGAAGGCCTCCCCGCGCGCCACGGCGCCGAGCCGGGCGCGCAGCTGGTCGCACTCGCCGGCGAACACGAGCGGCGGATAGGAGGCGAGCTCGGCAAGGGTCTTGCGCAGAGCCTCTTGGTCCGGCCATTCAGGCTGCTGCGCCGCGGGCAGGGACTGCCAGGAGTGGCCAGTCCTCGATGTCTCAGTCGTCACGGTCACACCACCAAGGCTACGGGGTGACCCGAGCGATTCGTGACCATTGCCCGAGGGGTGAGACATAACTCGGACAAACACGTGACCGGGCTCACCCTCCCCGCACGATCCGCTACGCTCGAACCATGCACGCGCCCCACACCCACTCCTGGTGGTGGGCCTCCCCCAAGGGTGGCCCACCGATCGCGCGTTCCTAGACGAACACGACGGCCGCCCCTCGGGGCGGCCGTCGGCGTATGCGCAGACGGCCCTCCGGGAGCGGATCCCAGCACCGCACCTCACCAGTCCCCCGGAAGGAAGCCGCTCCGTGACCGCCACCGCCGACCTGCTCGCCCGCCTCACCGCTCCCGACGCGCCCGCGTTCGCCCTGCTGCACCGCCGCACCCCCCGGCTCGCCCCGGACACCGTCGAGGTGCTGATGGGCACCGTCGACAGCTACCGGAACCTCGCCGACCTGCCGGTCCGCACCGGCGTCCCGGCCGACGGCCCCGTGCACGACCTGCTCGCGCTCGTCCCGTACCGGCAGATCCGCGAGCGCGGCTTCGAGGCGCACGACGACGGGACCCCGCTGCAGGCCCTCTCGGTGGCCGAACAGCACACCCTGCCGCTGGCCGAACTCACCGCCGCCCTGCCGCAGTCGCCGGTCTCGCTCACCGGCGGCTCGTTCGACATCGACGACGAGGCGTACGCCGCGATCGTCCGCCGGGTGATCGAGGAGGAGATCGGCAACGGCGAGGGCGCCAACTTCGTGATCCGGCGCGACTTCGGCGCCACCCTGGAGAACTTCTCGCCCGCACTCGCGCTCACCCTGTTCCGGCGGCTGCTGGAGCAGGAGCGCGGCGCCTACTGGACCTTCCTGGTGCACACCGGAGAACGCGTCCTGGTCGGCGCCTCCCCCGAGGTGCACGTCCGCCAGAGCGGCGGCACCGTCGTGATGAACCCGATCTCCGGCACCTACCGCTATCCGACCGGCGGCTCGGACATCGACTCGCTGCTCCGGTTCCTCCACGACCCCAAGGAGCTGGAGGAACTGACGATGGTCGTCGACGAAGAGCTCAAGATGATGTGCACGGTCGGCGACCTCGGCGGCCAGGTGCTCGGGCCCCGGCTCAAGGAGATGTCCCACCTCGCCCACACCGAGTACGAGCTGCGCGGACGCACCTCGCTGGACGTCCGCGAGGTGCTCCGCGAGACGATGTTCGCCGCCACCGTCACCGGCAGCCCGGTCCAGAACGCCACCCGGGTCATCAAGCGGTACGAGCCCGGAGGGCGCGGCTACTACTCCGGCGCGCTCGCCCTGATCGGCCGCTCCGCCAGCGGCGGACAGCTGCTGGACTCGCCGATCTGCATCCGCACCGCCGACATCGACCCGGCCACCGGCCGCCTGGTCGTCCGGGTCGGCGCCACGCTGGTCCGCCACTCCGTCCCCGAGTCCGAGGTCGCCGAGACCCACGCCAAGGCCGCCGGGGTGCTCACCGCGATCGGCGCCCGGCCCGCGCCCGCCCGGCTGCCCGGCTGCCCGGCCCCACCGGCCCCCGGCTGGCCGACGACCACCGCGTCCAGGCCGCCCTGGACGCCCGGCGGGCCGACCTCGCCCCGTTCTGGCTGCGGATGCAGACACCGACCGTGGTCACCGAGCCCGCGCCGACCCTGGTGGTCGACGGCGAGGACACCTTCACCTCGATGCTCGCCCACCTGCTCACCTCGATCGGCCACCAGGTCAGCGTCGTCCGCTACGACGCGCCCGGGCTGCCCGCCCTGCTGGCGGCGCACCGCGGACCGCTGGTGCTGGGCCCCGGGCCCGGCGACCCGGCGCTCGCCGACGACCCCAAGATGGCCCTGCTGCGGCCGGTCGTCGCGGACGCCCTGGCAGCCGTCCAGTCCGGGGCCCGCACCGCGCCGCTGCTCGCGGTCTGCCTCAGCCACCAGCTGCTCTGCGGCGAGCTCGGGCTGGCGCTGGGCCGCAAGGACGTCCCGTACCAGGGCGCGCAGGAGAGCATCGACCTGTTCGGCACCAAGCACACCGTCGGCTTCTACAACACGTTCACCGCGCGCTGCTCGGACGCCGACGCGGCCCGGCTCGCCGCGCGGGGCGTCGAGGTCGCCCGGGACGCCGCCACCGGGGACGTCCACGCGCTGCGCGGGCCCGGCTTCGCCGGCCTCCAGTTCCACCCCGAGTCGGTGCTGACCCGCGACGGCGTCGGCATCGTGGCGGGCCTGCTGCGCGAGGCGGCGGCCGTCCGCGGCTGAGCAGCCGGTGGGGGGCCGGTCCCGGGAGACCGGCCCCCGCCGCACGCGGGATCGCCGAGGCGGCCGGATCCCACCGGAGCCGTCAGATGTCGTCGTCCAGCCCCTGCTCGATCGCGTACCGCACCAGTTCCACCCGGTTGTGCAGTTGCAGCTTGCCGAGCGTGTTCTGGACGTGGTTCTGCACCGTCCGGTGCGACAGCACCAGCCGGTCGGCGATCTGCCGGTACGACAGGCCCTTGGCCACCAGGCGCAGGACCTCGGTCTCCCGGGCGGTCAGCTGCGGGACGGCCGGCGCGGAGGCCGGGGCCGGTTCGGCGGCCAGCCGGCGGAACTCGCCCAGCACCAGGCCGGCCAGGCCCGGGGTGAACACGGCGTCGCCCACGGCCGTGCGCCGCACCGCGTCCAGCAGCTCCTCCCGCCCGGCCGACTTGACCAGGTACCCGGTCGCGCCGGACTTCACCGCCTCCAGCACGTCCTGGTGCTCGCCGCTGGCCGAGAGCACCAGCACCCGCACCGCCGGGTCCTGCGCGACCACCTGGCGGCACACCTCGGCGCCGGGCAGACCGGGCAGGTTGAGGTCCAGCACGACGACCTGCGGCGAGCAGGCGCGGGCCCGGCGCACGGCCTCCTCGCCGTCGCCCGCGGTGGCCACCACGTCCAGCCCGGCCTCGGCGAGGTCCCGCGAGACGGCGTCGCGCCACATCGGGTGGTCGTCCACGACCATCACCCGTATCGGCCGGTCAGTCGTCGGCT
>NZ_JBIUSS010000019.1:107420-216668 GCF_044741445.1 Kitasatospora sp. NPDC088160
GCTGATCGGTCATCAGAGCCCTTCCTCGGGACGCGGAGTTCGACCTCGACGCCCTCCCCGGGCGCCGAGTACAGCTCGGCCGTGCCGCCGAGGTCCCGCGAGACGGCGTCGCGCCACATCGGGTGGTCGTCCACGACCATCACCCGTATCGGCCGGTCAGTCGTCGGCTGATCGGTCATCAGAGCCCTTCCTCGGGACGCGGAGTTCGACCTCGACGCCCTCCCCGGGCGCCGAGTACAGCTCGGCCGTGCCGCCGAGGTCCAGCAGCCGGCCGCGGATGGACTGGGAGACGCCCAGCCGCCCGGCCCGCTCCGCCTCGCCGAGGCGGCCGGGGGCGAAGCCGGGGCCGTCGTCGCGGATGCTGACCGTGACGGCCTGCGGCTCGTCCTCCACCAGGATCCAGGCCCGGGCCCGCTCCCCGGCGTGCCGGCGGACGTTGTCGACGGCGGCGCCGACCGCCGCGGCCAGTTCGCCGGCCGCCCCGGCGGACAGCAGCACCGGCCCGCCGGGGGCGGACAGCGTGATCCGCTCGTCGGCGTACGGGCGCAGCAGCGCGGTGAGGTCCTGCGGCTCCCCGGCCCCGCGCTCCGGCGGGCGCTGCCCCGGGATCGGGCCGCCGGTCATCAGCGCCCGCAGGGCGCGCTCCTGCTCGCCGGCCAGCCGGCCGAGTTCGGCGAAGTCGGCGTCGCCGCCCGGGCGTCCACCGGCCACGGCCGCAGCGCCCTCGGCCGGCCTCGCGGTGAGTTCCGCGCCGTGGCGCTGGACGAGGGCGAGCACCTGGAGCACGCCGTCGTGGATGTCGCGGGAGAGCCGCTCGCGCTCCCGGGTGGCCGCCTCGACCTGGAGTGCCCGGGTGAGCGTCGCCTCGCTGGCGCGGGCCAGTTCGATGACGTAGCCGATGGCGCAGCCGGCCACCATCAGCAGCATGATGTTGTGGACGTTGTCGCCGGTCGCGCCGCCGTGGCCGAGGATGTTGGCGACGCCGATCACCGTGCCCGCGGCGGCCGCCCAGCGCCAGCCGCCCTTGCCGGCGAAGCCGAGCACCGTACCGGCGGCCCAGATGGTCGGCAGGGTGGGCGCGCCGTGGCTGATCCGCACCGGGTCGTCGGTCAGGCCGCTCATCACGATGCCGGTGACGGCGAGGGTGAGGTCGGTGCCGAGCACGTACCAGGTGCAGCGCTGCGGGCCGGCGAAGGCCCGGGTGCTGGCGAGCGTCCAGAGGGTGAGCGTACCGAGGAAGATCCAGCCGGCGACGGGGTGCAGGAAGTCCAGGTAGGAATTGAGGTAGCGCAGCAGGGCGTAGCAGAGGGCTAGCAGCCGGAAGTAGGAGATGGCCTTCCACAACGGCAGTTCGACGGACATGCCCCCGGCCGCGACCGCGCCGCCGACTGCCCCGGTTCTCTCGCCGTCCGTCATCCTTCCGCCCCTCCCCCGGGCCGCGCCCGCGGTCGTCAGGCCGACCCGGTCTCCTTCGGCTCCTGCCCGGACTGCTCGGCCTTCTCCGTCGCGGCGGCCTTGTCGGCGGCGGCCTTCTCGGCCTCCGCCTCCGCCTTCTCCGCCTTGGCGGCGGCCTTGCGCTCGGCGTCGGCCTTCTTCTTGTCGTCGGCGATCTGCCGCTTGGCCGCGGTCGCGTAGATGTCCACGTACTCCTGGCCGGAGAGCCGCATGATCTCGTACATCACCTCGTCCGTCACCGAACGGAGGATGAAGCGGTCGTTCTCCATGCCGTGGTAGCGGGAGAAGTCCAGCGGGCGGCCGATCCGGATGCCGGGGCGGGTACCGAAGTTGGGGATCACCTGACCGGGCGGCTGGACCTTCTCGGTGTCGATCATGGCGACCGGGATGACCGGCGCGCCGGTGGCCAGCGCGACGCGCGCCAGGCCGCCGACCTTGCCGCGGTACAGCTTGCCGTCGGGCGAGCGGGTGCCCTCGGGGTAGACGCCGAACAGCTCGCCGCCGTCCAGCACCGCGATGGCGCTGCGGATCGCGGCCTCGCCCGCGCCGCGCACGCCCGAGCGGTCCACCGGCAGCTGGCCGACGCCCTTGAAGAACGCGGCGGTCAGCCGGCCCTTGATGCCCGGGGTGTTGAAGTACTCGGCCTTCGCGATGAAGGTCACCCGGCGTTTGATCAGCGCGGGGAAGAAGAAGGAGTCCGAGAAGGACAGGTGGTTGCTCGCGATGATGGCCGCGCCCTCGGTGGGGATGTTCTCCTCACCCTCGATCCACGGCCGGAAGAAGATCCGAAGCAGTGGCGCGACGATCATCTTCATCAGTCGGTAGAACAACCCGGGCCTCCTGTTATGCGGACCGGTCGATCCTAATGCCCCGTGGGCTCGGCCCGCGCCCCGCCCCGCCCCGGCGGGCCGCCGCCGGACTCCCGCAAGCACTCGCGCGGGGGCCGCCGCGAGGGGTGTGCGGCCCGCGCGGGAGCCGCCATGAGGGGTGTACGTCCCGGGCGGGGCCGTGGGACGATGCGGATTCCCGCAGCCTCCCCCTCCAGCGTCCCTCCCCCAGCGCCACCCGCCCGCGAAGGAGTCCGCCATGCCGTTGCTGCCCGGTGCCGAACCGTACCGCCACCGCGGCGGACCGGTGGGGGTGCTGCTGTGCCACGGCTTCACCGGGTCGCCGCAGTCGCTGCGGCCCTGGGCGGAGGAACTGGCCGCGGCCGGGTTCAGCGTGTCGCTGCCGCTGCTGCCCGGGCACGGCACCCGGTGGCGGGACATGCAGGTCACCCGCTGGGAGGACTGGTACGCCGAGGTCGAGCACGAACTGCTGACGCTGTCCGCCGAGTGCGAGCAGGTCTTCGTCTGCGCGCTGTCGATGGGCGGCGCGCTGGCGCTGCGGCTGGCCGCGCTGCACGGTCCGGCGGTGTCCGGGCTGGTGCTGGTCAACCCGTCGGTGCGCTCGGACAACCCCGCGAGTGTGCTGCTGCCGGTGCTGCGGCACCTCGTGCCGAGCGTGCCCGGGATCGCCGACGACATCGCCAAGCCCGGCGCGGTCGAGCTGGGCTACGACCGGACGCCGCTGAACGCCGCCTGGTCGCTGGGCCGGCTGTGGCGGGACGTCCGACGGCGGCTGCCGCAGGTGACCCAGCCGGTGCTGCTCTTCCGCAGTCCGCAGGACCACGTCGTCTCGCCGGCCAACTCGGAACTGGTGCTGGCCCGGATATCCTCGACCGACGTGACGGAGCGGCTGTGCCAGCGCAGCTTCCACGTCGCGACGCTGGACCACGACGCGGCGGAAATATTCGCGGCCAGCCAGGACTTCATCCGACGGCTGGCCCCCGCGCACGCGGTGGGCGTCACCGGGGTCGAATCCGACGATCACCATGGCTGAAGGGCCGGAAGTGCACGAGAGCAGCACGGCGGGCGGCGGGGACGAGGCACCCCGCGAGGACGGCGCGACGAAGGACGGCACCGCGCAGAGCGGCGCCCCGGCGGACCGTCCGGGGGCGGACGGCGTCACCGCCCCGGCCGCGGAGGCCCCCGAAGCGACGGCCGCCGACCGGCGCCCGGCCGAACCGGACGCCACCGCGCCCGCGGAGCCCCGCACCCGGCGCGCCCCCGAGCGCAGCCAGGCCGAGCAGGACGAGATCTTCGCCGCCCTGGTCGCCCAGTTCGACGACCCCGTGGACCTCACCAATCCCAACTGGCCGGAGGTCGAGAACCTCCGGGCGCAGAGCGAGCTGAAGGGCGGCCTCAAGGATGCCCCCGGCTCCCGGACCGACCCGGACGACCTCGCCGACCTCGCCCCGCAGCCCCGCCCCCGCTCCGGTCGGCCGGTGATGCCGGCGGCGGGCTCGGGCCCGCGTGACTTCGAGCTGGCCGAGGAGACCGACGAGGACCACTACGTCCCGCCGGAGCCCCCGCCGCTGCCGACCGCCGACGTCACCGCGAAGTTCGCCTGGCTCGCGGTGCTCGGCGGCCCCGCCCTGCTGCTGTTCGACGCGGTGGTGTGGCGGGAGATCGCCGGCTGGCCGGCCTGGGTCGGGATCACCGCCTTCCTCGGCGGCTTCGTCACCCTGGTGACCCGGATGAAGGACCGCGACGAGGACGAGCCCGAGGACCCGGACAACGGCGCGGTCGTCTAGGTTGCCGGAGCCTCCGGCAGCTCCAGCACCGCGAGCACCGGCAGGTGGTCGGTCGCGGCGCGCAGGTCGGCCTCGGTGACGCCGGGCAGCCCGTGCGGCACCCCGCAGCCGAGGACGGTGATCCCGGGCGTGGCGAACACGGCGTCGATCCGCTGGTAGGGGCGCTCGGGGACGGACGTGAACTCGCCGCCCCAGGGCGCGGTCGGGTACCCGTCCTGGAGCCGCGCGGCCAGCAGCTGCCAGCCCCTGCCGTCCGGGTGCTCGTTGAAGTCCCCTGCCACGATGCCGTGTTCGGCGATCCCGAGCTGGTCGAGCAGCAGCTCGAACTGGCCGTACCGCTCGTCGGCGTCCAGGCTGAGGTGGCAGCTGGTGAGGGTGAACGGCGCCGCGCCGGGCAGTCGCAGCAGCGCGGTGGCGAAGCCCCGGGCGTGCAGGCCGCGGGTCTTGGGCAGCAGCCGGTCGTGCACGCCCAGCAGTTGCGCCGCGCCGGGCCGGCCGAGCAGCAGCGGCCCGGCGGCGGTCCGGCCGCCGCCGGCCAGGACGGCCGTCCCGGTGCTCCGGGCCAGCCAGGCGGCCTGGCCCTCGGGCCGCCAGTAGCGCGGCGACTCCTGGATGCAGACCAGGTCGGGCGCGCAGGCCCGGATCACCCGGGCCAGCGCCCGCCGGTCGTCCCGCAGCGAGCGGATGTTGTAGCTGAGCAGGCGCAACCGGCGCGGGCCGGGCGGCGGCGGTTCGGCGGGTGCCGTGGTCATGGTCCTGGTCCTCCCCGTACGTACGTGGTGCGTGGGACGACCGTACGGCAGGGCCGGGGGCGTGCGTCGGCGGCGGCGCGTCCGGGGTTGGTCGGGGTCCGGTCGCACCGCCGCCGGCGGGTTCGGGGGGTGGCTACGCGGTGCGGGCCAGGTCGGCGGCGCCGACGATGCCGGCGGCGGAGCCCATCGAGGCCAGCACGACCTCGGCGCGCGGGCGGTGGATACCGCCGGTGAGGTAGTGCTCGAAGGCCTTGGCGACCGGGTCGAGCAGCAGGCGGCCGGAATCGGAGACGCCGCCGCCGAGGACGAAGACGCCCGGGTCGAAGAGCGCGGCGAGGTCGGCCATGCCGCGGCCGAGCCAGTCGGCCAGTTCGGCGTAGCACTCCAGGGCGAGCGGGTCGCCCTCCTCGGCCGCCTCGGTGATGTGGATGCCGCGGATGGTCTCGGCGACGCCGTCGTTGAGCTCCAGCATCCGCCGGCCGCGCACCTGGTCGGCGGCGGCCTTCTCCCGGCCGTAGCGGCGCAGCGCCCGCCCGGAGCCGTACTGCTCCCAGCAGCCCTTGCCGCCGCAGCCGCAGGCCAGGCCGTCGGGGACCATGTTGAGGTGGCCGATCTCGCCGGCCACGCCGAACCGGCCGCGGTGCAGCCGGCCGTCGAGGACGATGCCGCCGCCGATGCCGGTGCCGACGGTGATCAGCACCATGTCCCGGTGGTCGGCGGCGGCGCCGAAGCGGAACTCGGCCCAGGCGGCGCAGTTGGCGTCGTTCTCGACGACGGTGTCCAGGCCGGCGAGCTCCTCGATGCGGCCGCGCAGCGGCTCGTTCTCCCAGTCGATGTTGGGAGCGAAGATCACCGTGGAACGGTTGCTGTCCACGAAGCCGGGGGCGCCGACGCCGACGGCGGTGACGTCGGGGTGCTGCTCCTTGAGCTCGCGCACGGCCTGCGCGATGGCATCGACCGCCCACTGCGGGTCGGCCGGGGTGGGCACCCTGGTCCGGGCCAGGATCGCGCCCGCCTCGTCGACCACGCCTGCCGCGATCTTGGTCCCGCCGACATCGACGCCGATGGTCAGAGCCATGTGTCCCTCAGCTATTCACTCGTTCCCGCTGGGCGGAACGGTACCGCCCAACCCTGCCCCCCGTACACAGCCTCGCATACATTAACCGAAGACAATCATGGACCAACCGGGCCGCCAAGCTTCAAAAGTCGTATCTAATCGCCCGCTTCGTCACGCACCAGAGCAACGCGATCACGGTTCGAAGGTTACGGATTCACTGCTTGGCGGACGCCTCGTCAGGCGTGTCGAGGTCGATCCGCTCGGTGGGGGAGCCCTCGCCAGCCGTCCAGCGGTGCTCGTGGCCGGCCACCGCGGCCCGGTAGGCGGCCAGCAGTTCGGTGCCCGCGGCGGCCAGTCCGGAGCCGGCGGCGGCGAGGTGGGAGTAGACCTCGGGCTGCTGGGTGCGCAGCCGGTCGGCCAGCCCGGAGAGGGTGATCAGGGTGTCGGCGCTCGCCTCCTGCGCCTTCTGGCCGACGGCGGAGGCGAGCTTGCGCACCTCGTCCACCAGCGGGCCCAGCTCCGGCCCGAACGGGTGGGCCTGCGGGCCGCCCGGCTCGGCGGTGGGCTCGGTCCGGTCGTCGGTGCTGGTCATCGCGGGCGCCTCCTCAGCCGTGGCCGCACCCCGCGGCCCTCGGGCCCGACGCTACCGGACAGCCGGTAGGGGCCTCGAAAGGGCTTCAGCCCCGGGGCCAGAGCGCCGGGTCGGGCGCGAACCGTACCGAGAGCGCCCCATCGTGCAGGCTCGCGCCGGCCACCGTGCAGCGGCGCAGCGCGGACGGCAGGGTGAGCACCCGGCGGTGGGCGCCGAGGCCGACGACCAGTTCGTCGCCGCGCCGGACGAGGTCCAGCTCGGCCCGGTCGGCGCCGGGCAGCGCGAGGTGCCAGACCAGCAGGCCATCCTCGGCGAGGCGGTCCTCGACCGGCCAGGGCTCGGGGGCCAGCCGCTCCGGGCCGGGCCCGCCCCCGTACAGGCGGTCGGCGACGGCCTCCAGGGTGGCCTCGGCCAGTCCGGTGGCCAGCACCGGGGCGTCGGTCTCGGCGGCGAGCTCGGCCAGTTCCTCCCGGCGGCGGCGGGCCAGCGCGGCCAGCCACGGGTCCGGCGAGTCGGCCGCGCCCTCGGGCAGCACTCCGTGCACCACGACGGCGTCCGGCCGGTGGCCGTGCAGGGCCAACCCGGCCCGGATCCGGCCCAGTTCCCGGTACGGGTGGCCGTCGGCGGGCACGACCAGGCGCACGCTGGTGCCGGGCGCGGCGATCGCGGCGCGGGACTCGGCGAGCACCGCGGCGGCCTTGGTCCGCCCCTCGTACAGCCACTCGGCGGGCATCGGCACGCCGGCCAGGCCGGCCAGCAGCGGGCGCAGCGCCCGGGCGGCCTGCCGCTGCTCGGGGACGAGCCGGTCCAGGTAGCGCTCCAGCTGCTCGGGCAGGGCGAGGGTGGCGATCAGCTCGGCGGGCGGCGGGGCGAGCACGACCAGGACGTCCTGGTCGGCGGCGGGCAGGGCGCGCAGCAGGGCGATCCGGGCGATGCCGGGGAGGGCGGTCAGCTCCTCGGGGTCGAGCTGCTCGGCGCCGAGCAGGTCGAGGGCGGGTTTGAGCCGGCTGGTGAGCTCGCCGGCGGCGTACCGGAAGGCGGCCTGCTCGTCGATCCGGGAGACGGTCAGGCCGGGTGCGTAGCGGGCCGGTTCGGGCTCCAGGCGGGTGCCGAGGACGCCGTCCAGGGCGCGGTGCGGGTCGTCGGCGGCCAGCAGCCAGGTGCGGTGGCCGCGCCGGGCGGCGTGCAGGGCGGTGGCGGCGGCCACCACGGGCGCGCCCGCGTCGCCGCTGACCAGGATGGTGCGTGTCGCCGTCATGCCGTCGGCCCCCGTTCCGCCGCGTCAGCCCTGGACGGGCTTCTTGCCGTCGGCGTCCTCGACGCGCTTCTTCAGACCGGCCAGGGCGCGGTCGATGATGACCTTCTCGGCCTTGCGCTTGATCATGCCGAGCATCGGGATCTTGACGTCCACGGCGAGCTGGTACGTCACCTCGGTGCGGCTGCCGGAGAGCGGGGCGAGGGAGTAGGAGCCGTCCAGCGAGCGGAGCATCTGGCTGCGCACGAGGGTCCAGCCGACCTCGCGGTCGCCGTCCCAGGTGTAGGCGAGGACGTGCTCGTCGCGGATGGCGCCGGCGTCGAGCAGCAGGCGGACCTGGGCGGCGCGGCCGTCCTCGCCGGCTTCCAGGACCTCGACCTCCTTGACCTCGCCGGTCCAGGCCGGGTAGGCGGCGAAGTCGGCGATCACGGCCATGACCGTGGCCGGGGTCGCGTCGATGGTGATGCTCGACCTGGTGTGCTCCGCCATGGAATGGCCCTCCGCGTCGTCCCTCTGCCTGCCGGTCCGGTCGAGCGTGCTCGGCCTTGTCCGCCCGGAGCAGGCTACCGCGACCAGCGATCGGCTCGGCCGCGCGGGCCGCGGCTCGGCGGGGGCCCGGCGCCGGTCGGCGGGGCATGCTACCGGCCGGTCACCTCGGGGCTGTCGTAGGGTGCCATTCGAACGACCCGGTCACGGCCTGGTCGGACCCGGCCGGGTGTGACACTTCGAACACCGGAGCCGACCCCCCTGGTCGAAGCTGCCTACCGGGCAGTAACGTCCTGCCGTCCCGCAGCGTCGCGAACGAGGAGCAGTCTTGCTCGACTTCAGCCTTCCGGCTCTCTATCAGGTACCCGGCGGCGGTAATCTCTCCGACCCTGTGCACCGGAACGCGGCGGAACACCCGGACGTCGCGGTGCTCAGCCGGAAGGTGGACGGCCGCTGGCAGGAGTTGACCGCGGTGCAGTTCCTGGCCGAGGTGCACGCCGCCGCCAAGGGTCTGATCGCCGCGGGCATCGAGCCGGGCGACCGGGTGGGCGTCATGTCCCGCACCCGGTACGAGTGGACGCTGCTGGACTTCGCGATCTGGACGGCCGGCGCGATCACCGTCCCGGTGTACGAGACCTCCTCCGCCGAGCAGGTCGAGTGGATCCTCGGCGACTCCGGCGCGGTCGCCGTCGTCACCGAGACCGACCAGCACGTCAAGGTGGTCGACGAGGTCCGCGGCCGGCTCACCGGGCTGAAGCACACCTGGCAGATCGAGGGCGGCGCGATCGCCGCGCTGGCCGAGGCCGGGAAGGACGTCCCGGACGAGACGGTGCAGGAGCGCCGCTCGACCGCGACCGCCGACTCGATCGCCACCATCGTCTACACCTCGGGCACCACCGGCCGCCCGAAGGGCTGTCAGCTGACGCACGCCAACTTCCTCGCCGAGTGCGGCAACGTGGTGGAGCGCCTGGCCCCGCTGTTCCGCACCGGCGACAGCTCCGTCCTGCTGTTCCTGCCGCTGGCCCACGTGCTCGGCCGGATCGCCGAGATCGCCACCGCGATGGCGCCGATCAAGCTGGGCCACGTCTCCGACGTCAGGGACGTCACCACCGAGCTGGCCGCCTTCAAGCCGAGCCTGATCCTGGGCGTGCCGAGAGTCTTCGAGAAGGTCTACAACACCGCCCGCGCCAAGGCCCAGGCCGACGGCAAGGGCAAGATCTTCGACAAGGCCGCCGACACCGCGATCGCCTACAGCCGGGCGCTGGACGCCGGCGGCGCGGGCCTGGGCCTGCGGATCAAGCACGCGGTCTTCGACAAGCTGGTCTACAGCAAGCTGCGCGCCGCCCTCGGCGGCCGGGCCACCCACGCCATCTCCGGCGGCGCCCCGCTCGGCGAGCGGCTGGGCCACTTCTACCGGGGCATCGGCTTCACCGTCCTGGAGGGCTACGGCCTGACCGAGACCTGCGCGGCCACCGCCTTCAACCCGTGGGACAAGCCGAAGATCGGCACGGTCGGCCAGCCGGTCCCCGGTGCCTCGGTGCGGATCGCCGAGGACGGCGAGGTCTTCTTCAAGGGCCCGCACGTCTTCACCGGCTACTGGAACAACCCGCAGGCCACCGCCGACACCCTCAAGGACGGCTGGATCGCCACCGGCGACCTCGGCTCGCTCGACTCCGAGGGCTACCTGACCATCACCGGCCGCAAGAAGGAGATCATCGTCACCGCGGGCGGCAAGAACGTCGCCCCGGCCGTGATCGAGGACCGCATCCGGGCGCACGCACTGGTCGGCGAGGTCATGGTGGTCGGCGACCGCAAGCCCTTCGTGGCCTGCCTGGTCACCGTCGACCCGGACTTCTTCCCCAAGTGGAAGGAGCTCAACGGCAAGCCCGCCACCGCCACGGTGGCCGAGCTGAGCCAGGATCCGGACCTGCTGGCCGCCCTCCAGGCCGCGGTGGACGACGGCAACGCGGCCGTCTCGCACGCCGAGGCGGTCAAGAAGTTCCGCCTGCTGGACACCGAGTTCTCCGAGGAGAGCGGCCACCTGACGCCCTCCCTCAAGCTCAAGCGCAACCTCGTGCTGAAGGACTTCGCCGCCGACATCGAGGCGATCTACCAGAAGTAGCCGGGTACGGGCCCCGCCTCCGGCGAAGGAGACGGGGCCCGCTCACGGGTCCGAGCCCGGTCTAGGCCGCCAACAGCGAGGTCAGCCGCCCGGCCAGCAGGTCCCAGCGCCAGGAGCGCTCCACCCAGCGCCGCCCGGCCTCGCCCATCCGCCGCCGCAGCTCCTCGTCGCCCAGCAGCCGGACGATCCGCTCGGCGGCCGCGGCGGCCGAGCCGCCCGGCACCACGTACCCGGTCTCGCCCTCCAGCACCGCGTCCGGCGCGCCGCCGGAGTCGCCGGCGACCACCGGCAGACCGGTCGCCGAGGCCTCCAGGTAGACGATGCCCAGGCCCTCGACGTCCAGCCCCCCGCGCCTGGTCCGGCAGGGCATCGCGAAGACGTCCCCGGCCCCGTAGTGGGCGGGCAGTTCCTCCCACGGCACCGAGCCGGTGAAGCGCACCGAGGCCCGGACCCCCTTGGCGTCGGCCAGCTTCTCCAGGTCCGCCCGGTACGGGCCGCCGCCGACGATCAGCAGCACGGCGTCCGGCACGTCGGCGAGGATCTGCGGCATCGCCTCGATCAGCGTGTCCTGGCCCTTGCGCGGCACCAGCCGGGAGACGCAGACCACCACCGGCCGGTCCGCCAGCCCGAGCCGGCGACGCACCTCGGCGCCCCCCGAGCCCGGGTGGAAGGTCGTCTCGTCCACGCCCGGCGGCAGCTGCACCATCCGGGCCGCGGCCTGCGGCCCGACCGCGCCCGCGATCCGGGACCGGGTGTACTCCCCCAGGTAGGTCAGCACGTCGGTGCCCGCGCCGATCCGCCGCAGCAGCTGCCGGGCGGCCGGCAGCTGGGCCCAGGCGGCCTCGTGCCCGTGGGTCATGCCGAGCAGCCGCGCCGCACCGGCCCGGCGCAGCGCGGGCGCCATCAGCCCGAGCGGGGCGGCGGCGCCGAACCAGACCGAGTCGCACTTCTCCGCCCGCAGGATCTCGGCGGCCCGCCGGGTGACCCGCGGTGTGGGAACCATCACCTTCGTCCGGTCCCGGATCACCGGGAACGGCTGCTCGGCGTCGAAGCGGGCCACCTCGCTGCCGTCCCGCCAGGTGGAGGCGTACACCACGATGCTCCCGGCGGGCTGACGCACAGCCATGTTGTGCACGAAGGCCTGGATGCCGCCGGGGCGGGGCGGGAAGTCGTTGGTGACGATCAAGGTTCGGTGCATTCAGGCCACGGCTCGCTTGTCGGGGGGTGCTCGGTGTACCGCTGGGTGATCCGTACGATAGGTCAACACCATGACCCGCCGGGAACGGATCCGCGCACGGCAACCGTTTCACCCCCGGGTCAGTCCTAGAACCTAGGCGGCCGGTGGCGGCCCGGCCAAGCGTGCCGTGCCCGCCCCTCCGACCGCCCGGGCGTCCGTCGCGCGGCGCCTCCGGTGGGACGTCCGAGACGAACGAGGGAGCGCAGTGGAGTTGGCCCCGGCCACCGAGTCCGGTACACCCAGCGGCGCGGCCGGCCCCGGCCCGACGCCGGCCGCCCGGCAGGAGCCGGCCCGTGCCCCCGGCCGGCCGTTCGGGGCGCTCGCCGCACTCGGTGCCACCTGGGTGGCCACCCGGACGGTGCTGGTGCTGCTGATGACCGGCGTGGTCAAGGGGCTCGGCGGGGACATCACCGCCGACGTCTGGATGATCTACCACGCCTGGTACGGCGTCCTGCAGACCGGCACCTTCCCGTTCGACGACGTGACCTGGCAGTACCCGCCCGGCGCGGCCCTGGTGATCCTGCTGCCCGGCCTGCTGCCCTGGTCGTACCTGGTCTCCTTCTGGGTGATCTGCGGGATCGCCGACGTCGCCGCCACCGCCCTGCTGGTCCGCACCGGACTGCGCCGGGGCCGGGCACTGACCGGCGCCTGGATGTGGGTGGTGGCCGTGCCGCTGCTCGGCCCGATGGTCTACAACCGGCTGGACATCATCGTCACCGCGATCGCCCTGGCCGGCCTGCTGGCGCTGATCCGCCGCCCGGCGATCGGCGGGATGCTGCTCGGCCTGGGCGGGATCATCAAGATCTGGCCGCTGCTCGCCCTGATCGGCACCCCCTCCGGCCGCCGCACCCGCCGCGCCTGGACGCTGGCCGCGGCCACCGCCGTCTCGGTGGGCTTCCTGCTCGCGGCCGGGATGAACGGCGCCTTCGGCTTCCTCGCCTTCCAGAAGGAGCGCGGCATCGAGGTGGAGTCGCTCGGCGCGCTGCCGCTGCACTTCGCCCGGCTCGCGGACGCCTGGGACGGCAGGGTCACCATGAACTACGGCTCCCCGGAGATGCTCGGGCCGTGGGTCCCCGTGATCAGCAAGGTGATGATGGCCGGCACCGTGCTGGGCTTCGCCTGGCTGCTGCTCTGGCGCTTCACCGCCAAGCGCCGCAACGCGGCCACCATGTACGACGCGGCGCTCAGCGCGCTGCTCATCTTCACCGTCACCAGCCGGGTGATCAGCCCGCAGTACCTGGTCTGGCTGATCGGCGTCGCCGCCGTCTGCCTGACCGTGCGCGGCAGCAGCCAGCGGCCGGTGGCCCTGCTGATCCTGCTCGCCTGCCCGCTGACGCTGGCCGAGTTCCCGCTGATGTTCAGCCGGATCCTCGCCAGCGAGCCCTGGGGCGTCACCGTGCTCAGCCTGCGCAACCTGCTGCTGCTGGCCGCCACCGTGCTCTCCTGCGTCCGGCTCTGGCGCGCCACCCGCGGCCCGGCACAGCTCCCGGCGACGGTGGTGCTGGCCAAGCCCGAGCCGGTGCCCGCCGGCGCCTACCCGGTGCGCCCCGGCATCGCCTACGAGCAGGACCTGCTGGACGGCATCGACCGGCCCGGTACCCCGGCCAGGCAGCGGCCCGGCACCCCGGCCAGGCAGCGGCGCTGAACGCCGCGCGCGCCGTCAGGCCCTGTCCGGCCGATCCTGCCGGGCCCGCGACGCCGGACAGGACCTAATCGCGCAGCGCGGCCACCTCGTCCAGCCAGAGCCGGGTGAACTCGGCCAGGCCGACGCCCGGTCCGGCCCGGAGCAGCCGGTCCAGCCGGTGGTCCCGGTCCGCCCCCTCCCCGTCGGCCGCGCCGACCGCCCGGTAGAACGCCACGAGCCGCTCGGGCCCGTAGCGCCGGGCGATCAGCTCGCAGGCGAGCCAGGCCTGCTCGTACGCCTGGGCGATGCCGTCGGCCCCCGCGGTGAAGTCCCGGTCGGCGGGCAGCGCGGTGGGCAGCCGGCCGGCGGCGACGTCCCGGGCCAGCTCGGGGGCGATCTGCTGCGGGCGCCGGCCGGAGCCCCGGTAGGCGGTCCAGTCGGCGACGCCCTCGGAGAGCCAGAGCGGTGTCCAGGCCCGGGTGTCGGCCCTGGTCGCGACGTGGGTGGCCTCGTGGGTGACGACCACCTGCCGGCCGAAGTCGCTGAGCCGCTCGAACGTGCCGGGGTTGACCAGCACCCGGTCGGCGGGGGTGTGCCAGGGCGCGCCGGGGGCGGCCGAGGTGACCGCCGCCATGCCCGCCCAGCCCGCCGGGTCGACCTCCAGCAGCCGGGCGAACTGCTCGGCGGTGGCGGGTACTTCGAGCAGCAGGCGGCCCGCCCAGCCGGTGCCCCAGACCTCGCTCACGGCGGGTGCGGCCCGGTCGGCCACCGCGACCAGACCGGCCGGGTCGGGCCCGTCGGCCAGTCCGAGCACCAGGCAGTGCGCGCCCGCCGCGGACCGGGCGGAGCCGAGGTCCCAGAGCGCCGGGGGCCCGCTCGCACTCTCCTCCCGGTCGACCCGCCAGCCGCCGCCGGCCAGGACCAGGTCGATCCGGCGCGGGTACACCACCGGGTAGTCGTCGTACCCGGTGATCCGGACCGCCAGGTCGGCGGCGGCCGTGAGCCGCTCCGGTCCGGCGTCCGCGCCGAGCACCAGGTTGCGGTAGCCGGCCTCGATCGCCGCCGGTCCGGACCAGGAGGGCAGCGCCCGGGCCCGCGCGTCCAGCAGCGCGGCCACCTCGGCCCGCCGGTCCGACGCCCACCGGTCCGACGCCCACCCGGCCGCGGAGGGGTCCGCCGGGGCCGCCGGCGGCAGCGACAGCTGGGCCAGCCCGCCGGCCGCGAGCAGCAGCGCACCGCGCCGGGACAGCGTCCGGCGGGCGCCGTCTATCGGGTGGGGGGCGTCGGGGTCGGACGGTGCCGGGCTCAGAGCCGGACCACCCCCGCGACCGGCATCGCGTTGACGCTCTCGTAGCGGACCTTGGCGCCCGGGTAGGGGGCGTGCACGATCACCCCGCCGCCGGCGTACATCCCGACGTGGTGCATGTCCCGGTAGAAGATCACCAGGTCTCCCGGCCGCGCTTCGGAGAGGCTGACCCGCTGCCCGGCGTACGCCTGGGCCTGCGAGGTGCGCGGCAGGGTCACTCCGGCCTGCCGCCAGCTGTAGTACATCAGACCGGAGCAGTCGAAGGCGCGGGGCCCGGTGGATCCGTAGAGGTAGGGCGAGCCGATCATCCGCACCGCGGCCGCCAGCGCGGCCGCCCCGCGCTCGGAGGCGGGCGGGGCCGTGCCGAGGTCCAGCCGGTCGGTGCCCCGGGTGGCGCGCTGCTCGGCCTCCCGGGCGTCCTGGGCGGCCATCCGGGCCCGCTCGGCGACGCCCAGGCTGTTGAGGAGCCGCTGGGCCTCGGTGAGCCGCTGCTGGATCTGCTGCTTGCTGTCGGCGAGCGAGCGGCGGGCCTGGTCGAGTTCGGCGAGCTTGCCGGCGGTCTCGGTGCGGCGCTGGTCGAGCCGGCGCTGGCGGGTGGCCAGTTCGTGCAGGGTCTCCTGCTGCCGCTCGGCGGCCTGGTCGAGGGTGCGGGCCCGGGACAGGTAGCCCTCCGGGTCGGTGGAGAGCATCAGCTGGACGGTCTGGGCCATGCCGCCGCCGCGGTACTCGGCGCCGGCCACGGTGGCGAGGTCGCCGCGCAACTGGTTGAGCTGGTCCTGGGCGACGGCGATCTCGCCCTGGAGGACGGTCGTCTCGCCCTGGAGCCGCTGCTGCGCCTCCTGGGCGGCGTTGTACTTCTCGGACGCCTGCTCGGCCTCGCCGTAGAGCTGCTCCACCTGCGCCTTGACGTCCTTGCGGGTGGGCGTGTCCGGCGCGGCGGGGGCGGCCTGGGCGCTGCCGCCCGTCGTCACACCCAGGGCGGTGGCGGCGGCCGCGGTCAGCACCAGCGCACGGACGAGCAGTTGGGAACGACGGTGCACGGGCATGGCGGCAGCGGCTCCGATCCGGCGGTGGGCCCCGCCGCCGCCCCAACGCGGGCGGCCCTGGAAGCGGAGTCCGGTGGCAGACGTTAGCGAGTCCGGGCAACCGAGTCCAAACCCCTGCCAACCCGAATATTTGACCCGCAATCGGACATCAGTCCGATGCGCCGGAAAAGCCACAGGCCCGGCCTTCCGTGGTGGAAGGCCGGGCCTGGGAGGGCCTGAGCGGGGATCAGACCCGCACGATGGAGGTCAGCGGCATGTTGCCGACGGCCTCGTAGCGGACCGACGCGCCCGGCTTGGGCGCGTGCAGCACCTGGCCGTTGCCCGCGTAGATGCCGACGTGGTGGGCGTCCCCGTAGAAGATCAGCAGGTCGCCGGGCTGGGCCTGGGAGAGGTCGGTGCCGATCCGGGTACCGGCGTGGGCCTGCTCCTGCGAGGTGCGCGGCAGCGAGACGTCGACCTGGTTGAACGCCCAGACCATCAGGCCCGAGCAGTCGAAGGAGCCGGGGCCGGAGGCGCCGTAGACGTACGGGCTGCCGATCTTGGAGGCGGCGATGGACAGCGCCGCGGCGCCGCGCGAGCTGCCGGCGCTCGGCTTGGTGACCGGCGCGGCGGGGGCCTGCGACGCGCTCAGGTCGGTGCGGCTGTTGTCGCGGGAGGAGCGGTCGGCGGCCTGCTGGGCCGCCGCCTGCTGCTGGGCGGCCTTCGCGGCGGCGTCGGCCTTCGACTTGGCCTCGGCGGCGGCCTTCTCCTCGGCCGCGCGGATCGCCTGGCGCTCCTGCTCGGACAGGGTGTTGAAGAGGTCCTGCGCGGCCTTGAGCTTGCCCTGGACCTCGTCCTTGGCGCTCTTCAGCTGCTGGGTGGTGGTCTCCATCTCGGCGAGCTTGCCCTGGGCCTCGGAGCGCACCTGGTCGAGCTTGCGCTGCTCGTCCTGGAGCTGCTTGAGCTGGCCCTTCTGGGTGCCGCCGGCCTGGTTCAGCGTGTCGGCCTGGCTCAGGAAGGTGTCCGGGCTGGCGGAGAACATCAGCTGGACGGTCTGGGATATGCCGCCGTTGCGGTACTGCTCGCCGGCGATCTCGGCCAGGCCGCCCTGGAGGTCGGTCACCTGCCCCTGCTGCCGCGCCACCTGGTCCTGCAGGTCGGTGACCTGCTTCTGCAACTGCTGCTGCTTCTCCTGGGCGGCGTTGAGCTTCTCGGTCGCGACCTCGGCCTGCTCGTTGAGCTGGTCGACCTGCTCCTTGACCTGGTCCTTGGTCGGCTGCGGGTCGGCGTGGGCGCCGGACTGCGCGGACAGCGCGACGGCCGCCGCGGCGAAGCCGGTCAGGATCGAGACCCGGGTGCGACTGGCGGGCTTGGGACGACGATGGGACGCCACGAAGGCGGACTCCTTCTTCCTACGCCGTCTACCGGGTGAGCTGACGGGTTCGGGCCGGAAGCGTGCCCTACGACGCCTCACGGCCGTTCCACCGGCCGACCTGGCGCCGATTCACCCCGGAGGAACGTGGTTCCCCGGCTCCGTTCGACAGCACCCCCGACTGCTGGGCTCCCCGTCGGGCAGGCACTGGGCCCGCCCCGCTGCGTCACGAACTCGACGGAAACCACCGCCGTCACCCTGGCTGGGCGATCGGGAGTGCGGTGGTTCGGGGCACGACCCTAGTAACTGAACCGTGATCCGTTCAAATCCTTGTCAGAAAAAAGACGGAAGAAGACCAAAGTTCTTTTGTGAATATGACACATAGTGATCACCGTCGTACGCAAAGCTGATCACTCTTCACCGGGGACTCGCGCTGCGGACAAAACCCGAACGCCACCCCCGGTCGGAGGGTGGCGTGGATCACAGGCCCGGACGGGGCCCTTCGGGCGTGTCGGGCCGTCAGACCCGGCGGATCGTGTTGATCGGCATCGCGTCGACCTTCATCACCTTCACCACGTCGCCGGTGTGCGGCGCGTGCACCACCATGCCGTTGCCGATGTACATCCCGACGTGGTGCCGGTCGGCGCCGTAGATGACCAGGTCGCCCGGCTGGGCCTGGTCCAGCGAGACCCTGGTGCCGACGTTGCCCTGCTCCTGCGAGGTGCGCGGCAGCGAGACGCCGGCCTGGCCGTACGCCCAGACCATCAGGCCCGAGCAGTCGAAGGTGGTCGAGCCGGTGGCGCCCCACACGTACGGCGAGCCCTGCTTGCTCATCGCCTTGGCCACGGCCACGCCCGCGTAGCCGCCGGCCTGCGGGAGGCTGCCGAGGTCGGCACGGTCGCTGCCGCGCGAGGCGCGGTCGTCCTGCTGCTGCTGGGCCCGCAGCGCGGCGCGGTCGGAGGCGCTGAGCGAGTTCAGCAGGTCCTGCGCGGCCTTCAGCTTCTGGTTGACGTCCGTCTTGGCCTGGTTCAGGTCCTTGGTGGTGGAGTCGAGCGAGGCCAGGACGGCGGCGGCCTCGGACTTCTCCTGGTCCAGCCGGCGCTGCTGGTCCAGCAGTCCCTTGAGCGCCTCCGACTCGCTGGCGCTGGCCTGCTGGGCGCTGGACGCCTTCTCCAGGTAGCCCGACGGGTCCGAGGAGAGCATCAGCTGGACGGACGGGTCGATGCCGCCGGTGCGGTACTGCTCGCCCGCCACGCCGGCCAGGCCGGTCTGGAGCTGGGTCATCTCGTCCTGGCTGCGGGCCACCTTGTCCTGCAGTTGGTCGGACTGCTTGCGGAGCTGGTCGGCCCGCTCCTTGGCGCCGTTGTACTTCTCCGCCGCCTGCTCCTGGTCCTGCTGGAGCTGGTCGATCTGCGCCTTGACGTCGCTCTTGCTCGGCTGGGGCGCGGCGTGCGCGGCGACCTGCGCGGAGAGGGCGACCGCGGTCGCCGCGGCAGCGGTGAGCACGGAGACCCGGGCGCGGCTCGGCTGCTTGGGACGGCGGTGGGAGGCCAAGGGAATTGCTCCTTCTTCCATCGGCCTCACCCGATCAGGTGAGAATCCGGAAAATAGGTTTGACGCCACACCCTAGGGAAGATCCACGGGTTTTGCCACTCCCCCGAAGGCGTGAACTCCACTTCCCCCGCAGGCTTCACTGGATGTGCACACCGCCGCAAACCGGGCGCTGACCAGGCGTCATCCCGCCGCGGCAGCCGTCAGGGCCGCGCCAGCCGGTTCAGCAGCAGAACGGAAGCCACGGGGCGCGCGCCAGCCTTCCGCACGCCCTCCGCGACCTCCCGGTCGGTGGACACCACCACCACCGGACGACCCTGCGGCTCGGCCCGCACCAGACGGCGGATCAGCTCGTCCGCGGTCTCGCCGGTCCGGCTGAACCGCACCCGCACCCCGCGCGGTGGCGCCATGATCACCGGAACGTCCAGGTCCTGCCCGTCGAACACGCAGGTGACCTCCGCCTGCGTGCGCTGGGCCAGCATCGCCAGCCCGCCCAGCAGCCGGATCCGCTGCTGCTCCAGCGGCAGCGTCGGATAGCCCGTCTTGGTCACGTTGTAGCCGTCCACCACCAGGTGCACCTGCGGGATCGCCAGCAGCTGGTCCAGCAGCGCCGGATCGTCGTCGGCCAGACCGCGCCGGGCCACGTCGTGCGGCGAGGCCGCACCCGGCACCACCGCCTCCACCAGGTCCCCCGGCCGGATCTGGGAGACCGGCAGCGCCAGCTCCCGCTGGAGCCCCTGCGCCGACTGCAGCACCGTGTCCAGCAGCAGCCGCAGCCGCATGTCCTCGACGCTGCGGCCCTCGCGGGCCGACCGGCGGCCCTGCTCGGCCGCCGTCTCCAGCTCGCCGACCCGGTGCCGCAGCCGCCGTGCCTCGGACTCCGCGGCGCCACGCTCGGCGGCCGCCTGCGCCCTCGCGGCCTCCAGCTCGGCGGTCAGCCGCCTGGTCTCGGCCTGCGCCCGGCGGGTGTCGCTCTCCAGCGAGCGCACCTTCTTCCGCAGCGACTCGGCCTCCCGGCGGACGTCCTCGGACTCCGCGCGCTGCCGCTCCAGGTCCGCCCGGGCGGCGGACCGCAGCTCGGCGAGCTCCGCCTGCAACTTCTCCGCCAGCCGGGTGGCCTCGGCAGCCGCGCCCTCGGCGCCGGCCCGCTCGGCCTCCTCCCCGGCCTCGGCCACCAGCCGGCTCCAGCCGGCCGACCGCACCAGGTAGGCGGCGGCCGCGACGTCCATCGGATCGGCGGCGCCCGGAACGCTGCCCGACTCCAACGCCTTCACCAGGTCCGGCTGGCCCAGCCTCAGCCGCTCCGCTATCCGCACCCGGAACGCCGGCTCCGACTCCAGCGCCGCGGCCAGCGCCGTGGCCGCGTACTTGGCCCGCCGGGCCGGGGTGAACTTGACGTACTGGCGCAGGCTCTGCGGCAGCTCGCCAGGCGGCAGCCCGCCGAGCGCGTCCGAGGCCAGGCCGACCACGCGCCGGCGCACGCCCTCGGGCAGCGGCCGGTCCAGCTTCTCGGCACCACGCTCCGGCGCCACCTCGCCGGAACCCGCCGCCCCGCCGGGGCCCACCGACTCATCGGAACCCGCCGCCCCGCCGACGGCCGCGGGCTCGGACGGAGCCGCGTCGGCGGCCCGCGCCTGCACGGCCGCAGCGGGCTGAAGCCCCTGCGCTTCGGCGGGCTCCCTCGCTGCGTCCACCACGTCCTCGGCTCCGATCCTGGTCCTACGGGGTCACGGCCCGCGGCCGCCGCCCTGTCGTCACGCTCCGTGCGTCCTGTCTGTATTGTCCCAGCGCGGCGGGCAGGCGCGCCGCGCACCCGCCCCCGCGCCGTCGGGCGTCAGCCCTGGTCGGCGGAGGCCTCCGCGTTCTCGGCGCCCGGACGGGCCACCAGCTCGACCTGGTCCACGGCGTTGCACCAGCGGCAGCGCACCGACTCGATCGTCTCGCTCAGCACCTCGGTATCCTCGACCTTGGACTCGCCGGCCAGGTCGAAGTGCAGGAACTCGGTGACCCGCGCGGTGCGGGTCACGTCGAAGCGGGTGAGGTTTCCGCACAGGGTGCAGCGCCAGCGCGTCTCGGCGGTCAGGGCGGGGACGGTCATCGGGGGTCCTCTCGGGTGGTCCCTGGGTGGGCTAGGCGCTCCCCCCGGAGCCCCGGCGTCGGCGGCGGGAGGCGGGATTGCCCGCCCCAAGCCTATTGCCTGAGGCAACCATCCCGGCCACCAGTCAGGAGAACGAGCGGGCTAGTCCACCTGCCGTACAAGGCCGTGTCACACGCCCGACACGGAGGGATGCTTGGCCGCATGGCACTGACGGCCCCCGGGCACACCGACGCGCGGGGCGAGCACCCGTCCGTGCCCGCCCCGGCGGTCACCTACGCCCTGATCGCGGTCAACACCCTGGTGTTCCTGCTGGGCCCGGCCGCCGGGCTCAACCCGCTGTACGGCACCGGCCAGTCCCGGCTCTGCGCGGAGCAGCGGTACGAGCAGCGCTGGGGCGTCATCCCCGCCGAGGTGCTGGCCGGCCGCCCGCTGACCGCCGAGCAGCTGGCCCAGGCCCCCGACCCGGCCCCGGGCTGCCCGGCCGCGCCCACCCCGGGCAAGCACCCGGCGCTGTCCGTCCTCACCGGGCTCTTCGTGCACGCCGGCTGGCTGCACCTGCTGGGCAACCTGCTCTTCCTCCACGTCTTCGGCCCCACCGTCGAACGGCGGCTGGGCCGGGCCCGGTTCGCCGTCTTCTACCTGGCCGCCGGCAGCCTGGCCACGTACGGCTTCGCCCTCGCCGAGGCGCACTCCCCGGGCTCCACCCGGGTGCTGATCGGCGCCTCCGGCGCGATCTCCGCCGTCCTCGGCGCCTACCTGCGCTTCCATCCGCGCGCCCGGGTGACGACGCTCGTCCCGCTGCTGCTGTTCCTGCCGCTGCGCTTCCCGGCCTGGCTGGTGCTCGGCCTCTGGTTCGCCCTGCAGTGGTGGTCGGTCCACTCGGCCGGGCCCGGGGTGGCCTATCTGGTTCACGTGATCGGCTTCTCGGCGGGCTTCCTCTACGCCTGCACGGCGGTCAGCCACCCCCCGAGACGACCCGGCTGACGCCCGATACGCTGGCGGCACCCCACAAAGGAGCCCGAACAGTGATCACCGCCATCGTCCTGATCAAGACCAGTGTCGACCGCATCCCGGAGATCGCCGAAGCCATCGCGGCCATCGAGGGCGTCAGCGAGGTGTACTCGGTGACCGGTGGCTACGACCTGGTGGCGATGGTCCGGGTGCGCCGGCACGACGATCTGGCCGCGGTCATCCCGGGCCGGCTGAACAAGGTCCCGGGCGTGGCCCACACCGAGACCCAGATCGCCTTCCGCACCTACTCCCAGCACGACCTCGAGGCCGCCTTCGCCCTCGGCCTGGACGAGTAGGCCCCTCGGCCCCGCCGACCGGGCCCCTCAGCCCTGCTGACGCCCCCGGTCGACCTGCACGGTGGCGACGCAGCGCCCGCCCTCGTTGCGGTAGTTCCACGCGGCACCGTCCGTGACCAGCTCGCGCACGGCGGTCAGGAAGCGGTCGACGTGCTCGTCCGGGGTCCCGGCCCCGAAGCTCACCCGGATCGCGTTCAGGCTGCGCTCGCCGGGCAGCGACGGCTCGGGCGCCCCGCACTCGGAGGGGGAGACCTCTTCGTCCCCGAGCAGGGTGCGCAGCAGCGGGTGCGCACAGAACAGGCCGTCGCGGACCCCGATGCCGTACTCGGCGGACAGCGCGGCCGAGAAGTGCGAGCTGTTCCAGCCCTGGACGACGAAGGACAGCACGCCCACCCGGGCCGCCTCGGCGCCGAACAGGGTCAGCACCTTGACCTGCGGGATCTCCGCCAGCCCGGCGGTCAGCCGGGCGATCAGCTGCCGCTCCCGGGCCTCCAGCACGTCGAAGCCCGCCTCGCTCAGCGCCCGGCAGGCCGAGGCGATCGCGTAGGCGCCGATGACGTTCGGCGAGCCGGCCTCGTGCCGGGCCGGACCGGAGTGCCACTGGACGGCCACCGAGCCGTCGGTCCCCCGGGCCACCGTCCGGGTCGCCCCGCCGCCGGCCAGGTACGGGTCGGCCGCGTCCAGCCAGTCCGCCCGGCCGGCCAGCACGCCGGCGCCGAAGGGCGCGTAGATCTTGTGGCCGGAGAAGGCGATCCAGTCGACGTCCAGCTCGCGCACCGAGACCCGGTGGTGCGGGGCCAGCTGGGCGGCGTCCAGCACCACCCGGGCGCCGTGCCGGTGCGCGGTCCCGGTCAGCTCGGCGACCGGCCACAGCTCGCCGGTCACGTTGGAGGCTCCGGTGACGCAGAGCAGCTTGGGGCCCTCGGGCGCCTCGGCGAGCGCGGCGTCCAGGGCGGCGACCGCCTCGGCGTGCGAGCGCGGCGCGCGCAGGTAGTGGACGTCGAGCCCGGCGTGCGCCCAGGGCAGCAGCGAGGCGTGGTGCTCGGTCTCGAAGGCGAACACCCGGGTCCCGGCCGGGACGGCCGAGGCGAGCAGGTTCAGCGAGTCGGTGGTGGCCCGGGTGAAGACCACCTGGTCGCCCTCGCGCAGGTCGAGGAACTCGGCGACGGTGCGGCGGCTCTGCTCGAACAGGTCGGTGGACAGCTGGGAGAGGTACCCCGCGCCGCGGTGCACGCTGCCGTAGTAGGGGGCGTAGGCGGAGACGTCGTCCCAGACCCGCTGGAGCGCCGGGGAGCTGGCCGCGTAGTCGAGGGCCGCGTACCCGACCTTCTCGCCGCTGGCGAGCGGGACCTGGACGTCGTGGCCGAGGACGGCGAGGGGGGCGCAGATTTCGGTGGCGATCGACATGAGGATGCACTCCTTCTGGGGGTGTGGGACCCCGGGAGTGCTAAGTCGTCGGGCGTCCGCGCTTGCCGCACGGACGATTCGCCGAGCGACCCGGTCCTCACCCAGGGCACCCCGCCACGGACGGAGGGTTGCCGGACAGCAAGCTGGGGCTTGACGCTGTCACTCATGACCTGGCCAAGACTCTAGGTCGCGCCCAGCGAGTGGTCAAACAGGCATCCACCATCCGGACAGCCGAGGAGCCCGCGCCGGCGTTCCGGCACGGGCTCCCAAGTACCGCCTCACACCCGGCTGGTGGCCTCCGACCAACGCCGCAGCAGCTCCTGCGCCGCGCCCGAGTCGATGGCCCGCTCGGCCCGCGCCATGCCCGCCGCGAGCTGTTCGGTGAGCGGCGCCTCACCCAGGTCGAGCGCGACCAGCGCCGCCGCCGTGTTCATCAGGACGGCGTCCCTCACCGCCCCGCGCTCGCCGGCCAGCAGCCGCCGCGCGACCTCGGCGTTGTACGAGGGGTCCGCCCCGCGCAGCGCCTCGATGCCGACCAGCTCGACGCCGACGTCCCGCGGGTCGAAGGCGGTCTCGGTGACGGTCCCGTCCCGCACGATCCACACCTGCGAGGTGGTGGTGATGGTCAGCTCGTCCAGGCCGTCGTCGCCCCGGAAGACCAGGCCGGTCGAGCCGCGCCGGGCGAGCACGCCGGCGATCAGTCCGGCGAGCCGGGTGTCGAAGCAGCCGATCGCGTGCGAGGTGACCTTGGCCGGGTTGGTCAGCGGGCCGAGGATGTTGAACGCGGTCGGCACCCCGAGGTCGCGCCGGGCGGTGGCGGCGTGCCGCATCGACGGGTGGAACTTGGCCGCGAAACAGAAGGTCAGCCCGACCTCCTCGGCGATCTCGGCGACCCGCCGGGCCGACAGGTCGAGGCGGACGCCGAGCTTCTCCAGCACGTCCGAGGAGCCGCTGGCCGAGGAGGAGGCCCGGTTGCCGTGCTTGACCACCTTGGCGCCGGCCGCGGCCGCGACGATCGCCGACATGGTGGAGATGTTGACGGTCTTGGCCCGGTCGCCGCCGGTGCCGACGATGTCCACGGCCGGGCCGGGGATGTCCAGCGGCTCGGCGTGCGCGTACATCGCGTCCACCAGGCCGGTGATCTCGTCGACCGTCTCACCCTTGGCCCGCAGCGCCACCATGAACCCGGCCACCTGGACGGGGGACGCCTCGCCGCTCATGATCCGGTCCATCGCCCACGCGGTGGCCGAGCGGTCGAGGTCCTCCCCCTTCAACAGCGCCGCCAGGACGTCCGGCCAGGTGCGGACCACCTGCGCGGGTGCGGTACCACCGTTCGCAGGGTTCACGTTCACCATGGCTGACTCCAGCTGTTGTCGGGTTCCCCGCGGCGGGGGGACGTCCGTACGGATGGAGTCAGCCTATCGACCGGCGGGGTTCCCCCGGCGGCGTCTTCTCTAGTTCTGAGACGGCACCGCTCAGCGGCTGACGGGCGCCCGCTTGGCCAGCCGCGCCCGCAGCAGGGTGGCGACCGCCTCGGCCAGCGCCACCGGGTCCACCGGGCGCGAGATCGCGGCGTCGGCCCGGCTCCAGGCGGCCAGCCAGGAGTCCTGCGGCCGGCCGATCAGCACCAGCACCGGCGGGCAGCCGTAGATCTCGTCCTTGAGCTGGCGGCCGAGCCCGAGCCCGCCGGCCGGCACCGCCTCGCCGTCCAGGATGCAGAGGTCCACGCCGCCCTTCTCCAGTGCCTTCAGCACCGCGGGGGTGGTTGCGCACTCCAGGTAGGACAGTTCCGGAAGGTCCTCGACGGGCCGGCGGCCGAGTGCCGTCAGCACCTGCTCTCGGGTGTTGCGGTCATCGCTGTAGACGAGGACGGTGAGCGTCTCGTCGGTCGTGTACGCCATGGGCCCTGCTCCCTCAAGTGTGATCCGGACCACGTTCGCCTGATCCGGATGCTACTCCCGATCACCCGTCGCCGAGTCCCCCTCGCGGACCTTCCTCCTCAAGCCGCCGCGCCCGCGACTCACCCGCCCGGAGGACGGCCCGTCACCCGGACCCGTCCAGACCACCCGTACGGCCGATAAGGGGCCCGCGCATTACCCCCGGAGGCTCCGCCAAGCGTGCAACGACGCGCTGGGCAACGGGGTCGCAGGCCCCTCCGAAGGAACCGTCAGAAAAGGGACACGCCGCTGCTCAGCCGCCATTGGGACCCCCCACCGCCCTCCAGGGGGGCATACCGCACGCACCGGACACTCCGAGGGACACCCCCCGGCGTGAAGACGGAATAAGGGACCGACATAATGTCCGTCGTGGCGACAGCAACAGCAGTAGAAACCGGGCACGCGCACGGATCGGTCAACCGGCCGAACATGGTCAGCGTCGGAACGATCGTCTGGCTCAGTTCCGAGTTGATGTTCTTCGCGGCCCTCTTCGCGATGTACTTCACGCTCCGCTCCGTCAAGGGAGCCGAGTTCTGGACCGAGAAGGCGCACGCCCTCAACGTGCCCTTCTCCTCGGTCAACACCACGATCCTGGTGCTCTCCTCGCTGACCTGCCAGCTCGGCGTGTTCGCTGCCGAGCGCGGGGACGTGAAGAAGCTCCGCTCGTGGTTCGTCATCACCTTCGTGATGGGCGCGATCTTCATCGGCGGCCAGATCTTCGAGTACACCGAGCTGGTCAAGAAGGACGGCCTCTCGCTGTCCTCCGACCCGTACGGCACGGTGTTCTACCTGACCACCGGCTTCCACGGTCTGCACGTGACGGGTGGTCTGATCGCCTTCCTGCTGGTCCTGGGACGGACGTACGCAGCCAAGCGCTTCACGCACGAGCAGGCCACCGCCGCGATCGTCGTGTCGTACTACTGGCACTTCGTCGACGTCGTGTGGATCGGCCTGTTCGCGACCATCTACCTGATCAAGTAACCAGCTGATCAGGTCGCTGGCCACCGGCTTCGGTCCCCGCCCTCACCGGCGTCGGGCCGATTCTGCCGGTGGCGACGCTCCCACCGACCGACCGCGCGCGCAGCCCTAGACAGGCAGCCTCGTGCCGGCCAGACCGGCCGCCGGGTGCACCCACCAGTCGACCAGATCCTGACACCGGGGTTATTCCGTGAAAAAGCTCTCCGCACGACGGCGCCACCCATTGGCGGCGCTGGTCGTCCTACTTCTCGCCCTGGCGGCAACCGGGGGGCTGTACGCCGCGTTCGCGCCCGCCGACAAGGCGCAGGCCGACGTCGCCGCGCAGTCGCTCGCGATCGATGAGGGCAAGAAGCTCTTCGCCGTGGGCTGCTCCTCGTGCCACGGCCTGAACGGCCAGGGCAGCAGCGACGGTCCGAGCCTGGTCGGCGTCGGCTCCGCCTCTGTCGACTTCCAGGTCGGTACCGGCCGCATGCCGGCCCAGCAGCCCGGCGCCCAGGTGCCGCGCAAGAAGAACATCTACTCGCAGGCGGAGATCGACCAGCTCGCCGCCTTCGTCGCCTCGCTCGGCCCCGGCCCGGTGACGCCGACCCCGGAGCAGTACACCTCGACCAACCCGGACGACATCTCCAAGGGTGGCGAGCTGTTCCGCACCAACTGCGCCCAGTGCCACAACTTCGCCGGCCAGGGCGGTGCCCTGACCAAGGGCAAGTACGCCCCGTCGCTGGAGGGCGTGGACGCCAAGCACATCTACGAGGCCATGCAGACCGGCCCGCAGAACATGCCGTCGTTCCCGGACACCACCATGCCCGAGGAGCAGAAGAAGCAGATCGTGGCCTTCGTCCGCCACACCACCTCCGATGAGCCCAACCCCGGTGGTCTCACGCTCGGCAGCCTCGGTCCGGTGACCGAGGGTCTGTTCGGCTGGATCTTCGGTCTCGGCACGCTCATCGCGGTCGCGATCTGGGTCGCCGCCCACACCACCAAGGCCAAGAAGTCATGAGCCACGACATGTCAGAAGAGAAGCTTCCGGAGTCACACGGCTCCGCCGGTGACGTCGCCGCGCACGGTGACCCGTTCGCCGACCCGGGCCTTCCGGCCCACGAGCCCCGCCGCACCGACATCGACGAGCGGGCCGCCCAGCGGGCCGAGCGCCAGGTCTCGCTGATGTTCGTGGTCTCGATGCTCGCCACCATCGGCTTCATCGCCTCGTACGTGGCCATCGACCCGGACAAGATCGTCTACATCTTCCCGCTCGGTCACGTCAGCGCGCTGAACTTCGCGCTCGGCCTGACCCTGGGCGTCGCGCTGTTCATGATCGGCGCGGGTGCGGTCCACTGGGCCCGCACGCTGATGTCGGACGTCGAGCTGCCGGCCGAGCGCCACCCGATCGAGGCTGACGACGAGGTCCGCGCGGACGTCATCGAGCAGTTCAAGACCGGTGCCGCCGAGTCCGGCTTCGGCCGCCGCAAGATGATCCGCAACACCCTCATCGGCTCCATGGCGCTGGTCCCGCTCTCCGGCGTGGTCCTGCTCCGCGACCTCGGGCCGCTGCCCGAGAAGAAGCTGAAGGAGACGGGCTGGAACGAGGCGACCCCGGCCAAGCCCCTGCAGCTCATCAACATGAGCACCAACCTGCCGATGAAGGCCGAGGACATCGTCATCGGCTCGCTGACCTTCGCCATGCCCGAGGGTCTGCACGTCCACGACGAGGACTTCCAGCAGGCGATCGCCAAGGACGCCCTGATGCTGGTGCGCATCGCGCCGGACGACATCAAGGACGACCGGTCGCGGGAGAAGGCCTTCGAGGGCATCCTCGCCTACTCCAAGATCTGCACCCACGTCGGCTGCCCGATCAGCCTGTACGAGCAGCAGACCCACCACGCGCTCTGCCCCTGCCACCAGTCGACCTTCGACCTGGCGGACGGCGCGCGCGTGATCTTCGGCCCGGCCGGCCACCCGCTGCCGCAGCTGAAGATCATCACTGACGAGAAGGGCTACCTGGTCGCCACCGGCGACTTCGACGAGCCCGTCGGCCCGAGCTACTGGGAGCGTGCTCGATGAGTACGAGCAGCACCACCGGTGCCGCCAAGCCCGCCAGCACGCGCGCCAAGCCCGCCAACAAGTGGGAGGCCGCTGCTGACTGGACGGACGGCCGGGTGGGGATCTACTCCCTCGCCAAGGCCAACCTGCGCAAGATCTTCCCGGACCACTGGTCCTTCATGCTGGGCGAGATCTGCCTCTACACGTTCGTCATCATCATCCTGACCGGTGTCTACCTGACGCTGTTCTTCAAGCCGTCGATGGCCGAGGTCGTCTACAACGGCTCGTACGTGCCGCTCAAGGGCATCGGGATGTCCGAGGCGTACGCCTCGACGGTGGACATCAGCTTCGAGGTCCGCGGCGGTCTGCTGATCCGGCAGATCCACCACTGGGCCGCCCTGGTCTTCGTGGCCGCGATGCTCGTGCACATGATGCGCGTGTTCTTCACCGGCGCGTTCCGCAAGCCGCGTGAGATCAACTGGGTCTTCGGCTTCCTGCTGCTGATCCTGGGCATGTTCGACGGCTTCTTCGGCTACTCGCTGCCGGACGACCTGCTGTCGGGTACCGGTATCCGGTTCATGGAAGGCGCGATCCTCGCCGTCCCGCTGGTCGGCACCTACATCCAGATGTTCCTGTTCGGGGGCGAGTTCCCCGGCCACGACATCGTGCCGCGCTTCTTCACGATCCACGTGCTGCTGATCCCGGGCATCATGCTCGGCCTGCTGGTGGCGCACCTGATCCTGGTCTTCTACCACAAGCACACCCAGTGGGCCGGCCCGGGCAAGACCGAGAAGAACGTCGTCGGCATGCCGCTGATGCCGGTCTACATGGCCAAGGCCGGTGGCTTCTTCTTCCTGGTGTTCGGTCTGATCGCCGCCATCTCGGCGATCGCCACCATCAACCCGATCTGGGCGTACGGCCCGTACCGCCCGGACCAGGTGTCCACGGACGCCCAGCCCGACTGGTACATGGGCTTCTCCGAAGGCCTGATCCGCGTCATGCCGGGCTGGGAGGTCGGCCTGTGGGGCCACACCCTGAACCTGGGTGTCTTCATCCCGCTGATGATCTTCCCGCTGGTCCTGGTCTCGATCGCGGTCTACCCGTTCATCGAGGGCTGGATCACCGGCGACAAGCGCGAGCACCACATCCTGGACCGCCCGCGCAACGCGCCCGTCCGCACCGCGCTCGGCGCCGCCTGGATCAGCCTGTACCTGGTGCTGCTGGTCGGTGGTGGCAACGACCTGTTCGCCACCCACCTGCACCTGTCGATCAACTCGATCACCTACTTCGTCCGCGTCGGCTTCTTCGCGGTGCCGGTCATCACCTTCATCGTCACCAAGCGCTGGTGCCTCGGCCTCCAGCGCCGGGACAAGGAGAAGGTGCTGCACGGCCGCGAGACGGGCGTCATCAAGCGCCTGCCGCACGGCGAGTTCGTCGAGGTGCACGCCCAGCTGCCGCAGAAGGACCTGTACAAGCTCACCGCGCACGAGCAGGTCCAGCCGGTCGAGCTGCCGGCCCAGACGGACGAGAACGGCGTGGCCAGCAAGGCCGGCCTGCTCGGCCGCACCCGGGCCAAGCTGTCCCGCGGCTTCTACGGCGGCGGCGCCCAGATCCCCAAGCCGACCTCCGAGGAGCACCACGAGATCACCAGCGGCCACGGCCACCACTGATCCCGTACGCCCCGCAGCGTCACACCCGAGGGCCGCTGACCAGAGTTCTTCTGGTCAGCGGCCCTCGGGCTTTCCCGTCCCCCGTCCGCACCCTCCAGGAGCTCCCGTGCAGCTGTCCGTCGACCCCGCCGCCGCCACTCCCCCGTACGAGCAGATCCGGGCCCAGATCGCCGAGCGGGCCCGTTCCGGCGAGCTGCCGACCGGGCTGCGGCTGCCCACCGTCCGGGCCCTGGCCGAGGAGCTGGGGCTGGCCGCCGGGACGGTCGCCCGGGCGTACCGGGAGCTGGAGGCGGACGGCGTGGTGGAGACCCACGGCCGGCGCGGCACGCTGATCGCGGCCACCGGCGACACCGCGCACCGGCTGGCCGCCGCGGCCGCCGCCGAGTACGCCGAGCGGGCGACCCGGCTCGGGCTCCCGCGGGCGGACGCGCTGGCCGCGGTGGACGCCGCCCTGCGGCTGGCCTACCAGGAGGCCTGAGAAGGCGCTCCAGGGGCCCTCAGGCCTCCGGGCGGATCATCCCCGAGGCGTGGGCCTGGGAGGCCGGCGCGGTGGTGCTGACGGGCTCTCCGAGGGCGCTGTGCTTGACCCAGTCCGTCCAGGAGATGTTCCAGTCCCCGAAGCCGTTGCCGAACGGCTCCATGGTGGCGCCGCGGCTGTTCACCACCGTCACCAGGTCCCCCACCCTGGTGTTCTGGAAGAACCACTTGGCGTTCTCGGTGCTCATGCCGGTACAGCCGTGGCTGACGTTCTCCAGGCCCTGCGAGCGGACCGACCAGGGCGCCGCGTGGACGTACTCGCCGCTCCAGGTGACGCGGGTGGCCCACTCCACGTTGAGGTCGTAGAACTCCGAGCTCCCGGCCTTTATCCCGATCGTCTCGCCGTTCATCCGGACGGACCGCTCCTGGCCGAGCACCACCTTGACGCCGTTGCGGGTGTCGAAGCCGGGCTTGCCGGTGGTCACCGGGATGCTCCGGACCAGCTCGCCGTCACGGCTGAGGGTGAGCACGTGGGCGGCCGCGTCGACCACCGTCTCGACCCGGGCACCGATCCGCAGGCCCAGCGTGCTGCGGTCGCCGCCGTAGAGGCCGTCCTCGATCCGGACGCCGGTGCCGTCGAAGGCCAGCGAGACGGTGGTGCCGGCCGGCCAGTACTCCTGCGGGCGGAAGTGCAGTTCCTTGTCGCCCACCCAGTACCAGGCGCCGGTGACGGCGGGCTGGGAGCTGACGGTCAGGACGCGCTCGACCTCCTGGCGGGCCTGCGGGTCCTGCACCGCCTCGGAGAGCTGCACGGTGAGCGGCTGGCCGACGCCGTAGATGCCGCTGCCGGAGGAGTCCGGGCCCAGCTTGGCGGTGAGCAGGCGCTGGGCGGCGAGGGTGCTGAAGTCCGCCGTGGTGTCGCCGCGGCCGCCCTTGCCGTCGTCGGCGGCGATCCGCACCGAGTAGTCGGTGTCGGCCTTCAGCCGGCCGGTGGTCTGCCAGCTGTGCTGGTCCTCGGCGAGCTGACCGGCCACCACCCGGCCGTCCGGGCCGGTCACGGTGACGTCGGTGAGCCGGCTGCCGGGCACGGACGTCACCGTGAGCGGCTTGGAGGGGTCGACCTTGCCCCCGCCCTCGGCCGAGAGGTGGACGAACGCGGCCGCGTCGATCCGGTGGGGGCCGACCGCCTCGCCGCCGCCGGACGAGCAGGCGGCCAGCGGGGCCAGTACTGCGAGGGTCAGCGAGATGCCGCCGATACCTGCGATTCCGCGCCTGTCGGCCATGAAACGCCTCCGAGGGTCCGCACGATTGCTCAGATCGTAGGAACGAGGCTGGCCGAAGCGACATCGGAGCGACCCCGCGTTCACCCGGGTGAGTGGTTTCGTCACCCTGGAGACGCAACGGGGCCGGTCCTCCCCGTGCGGGAGGACCGGCCCTGTCGTCGTCGGCGGAACCCGGGAACCTACTGGTTCTGGTTCTCGCCCCGGTAGAACTCGAAGACCCAGCCGAAGAGGCCGATCAGGATGATCGGGATCGACCAGAACAGCAGCCACCAGCCGAAGATCACTCCGAGGAACGCCAGCGAACCGCCGATCGCCAGGGAGAGCGGCTGCCAGCTGTGCGGGGCGAAGAAGCCCAGCTCGCCGGCGTCGTCCGCCACCTCGGCCTCGGGGTTGTCCCCCGCGCCGCTGTCCACCCGGCGGGCGGTGAAGGCGAGGTAGTACCCGATGAAGGCGCAGAGCGCGAAGGCGAGGAACAGCGCCGTGGTGCCGGCCGCCTCGATCCCGTGCTCCGAGTGGTTGGTCCACAGGCCGTAGGTGACGGCCATCGCGAGGACGAAGACGGCCAGGCCGAGGAAGATCTTTCCCTGTTCCTTCATCAGACGTCGCCCTCCTTCTTGCCCTTGTCCAGCTTCGGGGCGTCGTACTTCGCCGGGGTCACGCCGGCGAGGTGCTTGGCCGGCTCACCGTGGTTCTCCAGGTAGTCCAGCGCGGCGATCTCCGGGTGGTGGAGGTCGAAGGCCGGGGATTCGGAGCGGATCCGGGGCAGGGTGAGGAAGTTGTGCCGCGGCGGCGGGCAGGAGGTCGCCCACTCCAGCGAACGGCCGTAACCCCACGGGTCGTCGACCTCGACCTTCTCGCCGTACTTGGCCGTCTTCCACACGTTGTAGAGGAACGGCAGCATCGAGGCGCCGAGCACGAACGACCCGATGGTCGAGACGGTGTTCAGCGTGGTGAAGCCGTCCGAGGCCAGGTAGTCGGCGTAGCGGCGGGGCATGCCCTCCGCGCCGAGCCAGTGCTGGACCAGGAAGGTGGTGTGGAAGCCGAAGAACAGCGTCCAGAAGGTGATCTTGCCGAGGCGCTCGTCCAGCATCTTGCCGGTCATCTTCGGCCACCAGAAGTGGAAGCCGGCGAACATCGCGAAGACGACGGTGCCGAAGACCACGTAGTGGAAGTGGGCGACGACGAAGTACGAGTCCGAGACGTGGAAGTCGATCGGCGGGGAGGCCAGCAGCACACCGGTCAGACCACCGAAGAGGAAGGTGACCAGGAAGCCGACCGTCCAGAGCATCGGCGTCTCGAAGCTCAGCGAGCCCTTCCACATGGTGCCGACCCAGTTGAAGAACTTCACACCGGTCGGGACCGCGATCAGGAAGGTCATGAAGGAGAAGAACGGCAGCAGCACCTGCCCGGTGACGTACATGTGGTGCGCCCACACCGTCACCGACAGACCGGCGATCGCGATGGTGGCCGCGATCAGGCCGGAGTAGCCGAACATCGGCTTGCGGCTGAAGACCGGGATGATCTCCGACACGATGCCGAAGAACGGCAGCGCGATGATGTACACCTCGGGGTGGCCGAAGAACCAGAACAGGTGTTGCCACAGCATCGCCCCGCCGTTGGCGGGATCGAATACGTGGGCCCCGAATTTACGGTCCGCCTCCAGGGCGAACAGCGCGGCGGCCAGGACCGGGAAGGCCAGCAGGACCAGCACGGCGGTCAGCAGGACGTTCCAGACGAAGATCGACATCCGGAACATCGTCATGCCGGGGGCGCGCATGCAGATGATCGTGGTGATGAAGTTGACCGCACCGAGGATCGTGCCGAAGCCGGAGAAGGCCAGACCCATGATCCACATGTCGGCGCCGACGCCCGGCGAACGGACCGCGTCCGACAGCGGGGAGTAGGCGAACCAGCCGAAGTTGGCCGCGCCGTTCGGGGTCAGGAAGCCCGCCACCGCGATGGTCGAACCGAAGAGGTACAGCCAGTACGCGAACATGTTCAGACGCGGGAACGCCACGTCCGGGGCGCCGATCTGGAGCGGCATGATCCAGTTCGCGAAGCCGGCGAACAGCGGCGTCGCGAACATCAGCAGCATGATCGTGCCGTGCATCGTGAACGCCTGGTTGAACTGCTCGTTCGACAGGATCTGGGTCCCGGGACGAGCCAGCTCGGCGCGCATGACCAGCGCGAGGATGCCGCCGATCAGGAAGAAGGCGAACGACGTGCCCAGGTACAGGGTGCCGATCGTCTTGTGGTCGGTGGTGGTCAGCCACTTGATGATGGTCGAACCCGGCTTGCGGGTCCGCTGCGCCCCGACCGTGACGGCCCCGGCGCCCCCGCCGGCCGCGGCGGGCTCGTTGAGGATGGTCACTTCTCTTCACTTCCCATGGTCGTGATGCCGGAGGGCAACGCGCCGGTCTGGCCCTTGGCCCGGAGGTCCGCCAGGTGCTTGTCGTAGTCGGCGCGGTCGACGACCTTGACGTTGAACAGCATGCGCGAGTGGTCGGTGCCGCAGAGCTCCGCGCACTTGCCCATGTACTCGCCCTTGACGGTGGGGGTGACCTCGAACCTGTTCACCACGCCCGGCACGACGTCCATCTTCATCATGAAGTTGACGGGCCAGAAGTCGTGGATGACGTCACGCGAGGTCAGCCGGAACTGCACCGACTCGTCGACCGGCAGCCAGAGGGTCGGAACCTCCTTGGGCGTACCGACGTCGTACGCGGCATCCTTGTTGGCCGGGTCGGGGTTCTCGGTGTTCTCGTAGTTGAACGCCCAGCTCCACTGGAAGCCGACCACGTTGACCGTGTGCTGCGGCTTCTCGGAGACGGCGATCAGCTTCGACTCGTCGCGGGCGACGAAGTAGAAGAGCACCGACACGATGATGATGGGGACCGCGGTGTAGAGCGCCTCGATGGGCACGTTGTACCGGGTCTGCGGGGGGACCTCCACGCCGGTGCGGCTGCGCCGGTGGAAGATCACGCTCCAGATGATCAGACCCCACATCAGTACGCCGACCACCAGAGCCGCGATCCAGGAGCCCTGCCACATCTGGAGGACCATCGGCCCTTCCTTGGTGACGGGGCTCGGGAGGCCAAGCCTGGGGAGGTCGTTGGCCGAGCAGCCGGTGGCGGTCGCGATGACGAGGCCCAGTGCCAGCGCCTGAGGCAGCTTCCGCCGCATCGTGCGCCGCGGCGAGCGGTCGGAGCCGTTGGGACTCACGTAGCGCCTTCCCGAAGTCTCGCCCGCCTTCGCGTCGCCCCGCGGAGGATTGTGAGCCTCCCCGGCGACCCGTCCACGGGCACGGTTTGAATGCTTATGCGGGCCAAACCCTACTCCAGCCTTATGCGCTCCTGACGGGCAGCCCCCGGTAACGCGCCGCCCGGTCGCCCGATCAGGCCCGGCAGGGGCTGCGCCGCAGGTCATCGTAGGCATTCGAGGTCCTTACGCCCGATCGGGGGATGACCTCGAACCACGCGGGTGACGGTCCGTCGGACGCGGACGAAGCGGACATTCGGGGTGATCGACTGACGGCCGGTAAGCGACGTCGTCGGACCGGAAAGCCTCCGGGTGTGTCGTTAAATGTGACCGTGTACTTCGATGCGGCCTCGACGGCCCCTCTGCACCCCGTCGCACGACAGGCGCTGACCGCCGCCCTGGACGAGGGCTGGGCCGATCCGGCCCGGCTGTACCGCTCCGGCCGGCAGGCCCGGATGCTGCTGGACGCCGCCCGCGAGACGGTGGCCGAGGCCCTGGGAGCCCGGGCGGACGAGATCGCCTTCACCGCGAGCGGGACGCAGGCGGTGCACCTGGGCATGCTGGGCGCGCTGGCCGGCCACCGGCGGCGCGGCGGCCACCTGGTGCACTCGGCGGTCGAGCACTCCAGCGTGCTGCACGTCGCCGAGCGTCAGGAGGCGGGCGGTGGCACCGTCTCGGTGGCGCCGGTGGACCGCGCCGGGCGGGTCGACCCGGACGTGTTCGCCGCGCTGCTGCGCGCGGACACCGCGCTGGCCGTCCTGCAGAGCGCCAACCACGAGGTGGGGACGGTCCAGCCGGTCGGCGAGGTCGCCGGACACTGCCGCGAGGCCGGTGTCCCGCTGCTGGTCGACGCCGCGCAGAGCGTCGGGCGGGTGGACGTCCCGGCCGGCTGGTCGCTGCTGACCGCCAGCGCGCACAAGTGGGGCGGGCCGCCCGGCGTCGGGGTGCTGGCGGTGCGCAAGGGCGTCCGGTACGCCTCGCCGCTGCCGGCCGACGAACGCGAGGGCGGGCGGGTGCCCGGCTACGTCAACGTCCCGGCGATCGTCGCCGCGGCCGCCTCGCTGCGGGCCGTCCGGGCCGAGGCCGCGCGGGAGAACGCCCGGCTCCACGCGCTGGTGGAACGCATCCGGGCCCGGGTGCCGCAGCTGGTGCCCGAGGTGGAGGTGGTCGGCGACCCGGTGCGGCGGCTGCCGCACATCGTCACCTTCTCCTGCCTGTACGTGGACGGCGAAGTGCTGCTCACCGAACTGGACCGGGCGGGCTTCGCGGTCTCCTCCGGCTCCTCCTGCACCTCCTCCACCCTGACGCCGAGCCATGTGCTGGCCGCGATGGGGGTGCTCACCGAGGGGAACGTCCGGGTCTCGCTGCCGCCCGGGACGGCCGAGGCCGACGTCGAACGCTTCCTCACCGTGCTGCCGGAGCTGGTCGCCGGCGTCCGGGCGCCGCTCGGGCTGGACCTGTCGGCCCCGGAGCCGGAGCCGGCGGCCGGGCCCCTGCTGGTGATCGACACGCTGGGCAAGCGCTGCCCGCTGCCGGTCATCGAGCTGGCGAAGCGGATCGGCGAGGTGCCGGAGGGCGGCACGGTCGCCGTGCTCGCGGACGACGAGGCGGCCCGGCTGGACATCCCGGCCTGGTGCGGGATGCGCGGCCAGGAGTACGCGGGCGAGGCCCCGGCCGCCGACTACGGCGGCGACCGGGGCTCGGCCTACCTCGTCGTCCGGCGGACTACTTGACCAGGTGCGCGCGGATGTCCGCGGCGGCCTCGGCGCCGTAGGCGTCCTCGAAGCGCTTCAGGAAGGCGGTCGGGCGCAGCTCGTACTCCTGGGTGCCGACGGTCTCGATCACCAGGGTGGCGAGCATGCAGCCGAGCTGGGCGGCGCGCTCCAGGTCGAGCTGCCAGGACAGGCCGGTCAGGAAGCCGGCCCGGAAGGCGTCGCCGACGCCGGTCGGGTCGACCTTCGCCTCCTCGGCGGCGCAGCCGACCAGGATCGCCGCCTCGCCCTTGCGCTCGATCCGCACGCCCTTGCTGCCCAGGGTGGTGATCCGGGTGCCGACCCGGGTGAGGATCTCCTCGGCGTCCCAGCCGGTCTTGCTCTCGATCAGCGCGGCCTCGTACTCGTTGGTGAAGAGGTACGCGGCGCCGTCGACGATGTCGCGGATGTCGTCGCCCTCCAGGCGGGCCAGCTGCTGGGAGGGGTCGGCGGCGAAGGCGAAGCCGCGGGTGCGGCACTCCTGGGTGTGGCGGACCATGCCCTGCGGGTCGTCGGCGCCGATCAGGACGAGGTCGAGGCCGCCGACGCGGTCGGCGATCGGCTTGAGCTCGATGTTGCGGGCCTCCGCCATGGCGCCGGTGTAGAACGAGGCGATCTGGTTGTGGTCCTCGTCCGTGGTGCACATGAAGCGGGCGGTGTGCCGGGTCTCGGAGATGTGGACGGAGTTGCAGTCCACGTTGTTGCGCTCCAGCCAGCTGCGGTACTCGGCGAAGTCCGCGCCGGCCGCGCCGACCAGGATCGGGCGCAGCCCGAGCACGCCCATGCCGAACGCGATGTTCGGCGCGACTCCGCCGCGGCGGATGTCCAGGGTGTCGACCAGGAAGGACAGCGACACGGTGTGCAGCTGCTCGGCGACGAGCTGGTCGGCGAACCGACCGGGGAACGTCATCAGATGGTCGGTGGCGATCGAGCCGGCGACGGCGATACGCACGGGAGGTCTCCTCAGGATGGCTGCGGGGCCAACGGGCAAGCACGGGTGAACCCACACACGGTACCGGGCTTGGGGCGGGCGGCAGCAAGACCGCCGCAATCCGCCGGCCCGCAGTGCCATCGTGGCACCCGTCACCGTCGAACGTGTACTACCTCCGGGTAGCACTGGTGGGTGGGCCGAACCCCGGCCTAGGGTCGGCAGCAGGGGCCCCGCCGAGCCGGGCGGGCCCCGTCGTCGACCGTGGCAGTGCGGCCACGGCCATGGATCGGAGCGATGCCCGATGATGCCCAGCCACGCCCCGCTGCCCGCCCTCCGGACCGAAGCCGACGGCGAGAGCCTCGACGCGCTGGTGAGTTCGTCCCGGCGGCTGCGCCGGTTCTGGCCGCTGCTGGCGACCGGTCCCGAGCCGGCCGCGCCCGCCCGGGAGGGGTTCCGGGTGCCGTCCGACGCGCAGCGGCTGGTCGCCGGGATGGCCGAGTACGGCATGTGACCCGGCGCCCGCCCCGGCCCGGGGCGGGCGGAACCGAAGTGGAACCGGATCCGACCGGGTCACGTCACATCCGCGCGGAGCGGCCGAGCGGGCGGCACCGCTGAGCCCTCGGGAGGATGTGCAGATGGACCTGGAGACGATGCCCCGGCGCGGTCGGCGGGCGGTGGCCCTGGCGGGCCTGGCGCTGGCGGCGGTGGTGACGGTGGCCGGGTGCAACGGGGACGGCAAGACCTCGTCGGACTCGGCGGCGGGGGGCGCGGCCACGACCTCGGCGGGCGCGAGCGCCTCCCCGGAGGCCCCGGTGTCCTCCGGCGCCCCGTCCGCGCCGGCTCCGACGGCGAGCCCGTCGGCCACGTCGGACCAGCCCGGCCAGACGCCGCCGACCAAGTGGGCCCCCACCGCGGCCTCGCCCGCCCCGGGGCAGCCGTCGACGGCCGGTTCCGGGGGCACTCCCCCGGGCCCCGGGATCGCGGTGGGCGAGCCCGACCCGGCCGGGTCCGGGGCGCGCCCGGCGGTCTCCTACCGGGTGGACGGCAGCAACGGGCTGACCGTCTACTTCTTCGGCGGGGTCTGCCAGAAGTACGCGCTGAAGGCGGACGAGTCGCACCCCGGACGGGTGGACGTCAGGATCGTGGTGGCGGCGCCGGTGCAGCCCGGGCAGGTCTGCAACGCGCTGGCCAAGCGGCAGTCGGTGTCCGCCGATCTGCGCTCGCCGCTGGCCGGGCGGACGGTGACCGACCAGTCGAGCGGCCAGAACGTGCCGCTGGAGGCCGATCCGCACATGGGCCCGGACCCGGTCACTCCGGACGTCGCCGGCCAGTAGCCGCGACAACGGTGCGGAACGCGGAGGCGGCCCCGGGGATGATCCCCGGGGCCGCCTCCGTACCGCGGCTCGAACGAGCGTCGAGCGGTGCTGCCTAGCTGAACGAGTCGCCGCAGGCGCAGGAGCCGGTGGCGTTCGGGTTGTCGATCGTGAAGCCCTGCTTCTCGATGGTGTCGACGAAGTCGACGGTGGCGCCGCCCAGGTACGGGGCGCTCATCCGGTCGGTGACGACCTTGACACCGTCGAAGTCCTTGAGCACGTCGCCGTCGAGCGAGCGCTCGTCGAAGAACAGCTGGTAACGCAGGCCGGAGCAGCCACCGGGCTGGACGGCGACGCGAAGTGCGAGGTCGTCGCGGCCCTCCTGCTCCAGCAGGCCCTTGACCTTGGCCGCGGCGGCATCGGTAAGGAGGATGCCACTCTCGACGGTGGTCTCGTCCTGGACGGTCATCTGCTTTCTCCCGGTCTTTGACGACGGTTTGCCCCCAGTGCCAACCAACGGCCGTCCGGATTCATTTCCCGAACGGCGATTGTCTTCGTCGGCTTGCTGGTGGCGGAATTTCCGTGGGCCGGGTGTGCCACCCGCGTCCCCTACGCTCCCCATGCTCGCACAACCCGGGAGGGTGGGTCACCGCCCGAGCCGCGGAATCCGGGGAACCCGCCCCGGGCCGGGCCCGCGGACGCCAGGATGGTGGCCATGATCCTGCGCCAGGTCAGGGACACCGCCGCCGACGCGGAGGCCGTCCAGGAGCTCTCCCTCGCCGCGTTCGCCGATCCGGCCCTGCCCGGTCCGGCGCCCGCACCGACCCCGCTGCAGCTCGCCCGGACCAGACATCTGGCCCGCACCGATCCGGAGGGCTGCTGGCTGGCGGAGAGCGGCGGGGAGCCGGTCGGCGCGGTGCTGTCGATGCGCCGGGAGGGCTTGTGGGCGCCGTCGCTGTTCGCGGTCCGGCCGCAGGCGCAGGGCAAGGGCGTCGGGCGGCTGCTGCTGGAACGGGCGGCGGCACACTCGCGGGGCTGCCTGCGCGGGATGGTCTGCGCGTCGGCGTCCCCGGCGGCGGCCCGCCGCTACCGGCTGGCCGGGTTCACCCTGCACCCGGCGATGCGGCTGACCGGGCGGGTGGACCGGGCCGGGCTGCTCGACCCGGGGGACATCCCGGTGCACCGGGGCGGCGCCGTCCACCGGCACCTGCTGGACTCGGTGGACCGGCGGCTGCGCGGGTCCGCGCACGGCCCGGACCACGAGCTGATGCTGGGCCACTTCGAGGAACTGCTGATCGCCGACGCGCTGGCCGGCAGCGGCTACTGCTACCGGGACGGCGGCGAGGTGAAGCTGCTGGCGGCCACCACCAAGCGGATCGCCGCCCGGCTGCTGCGCGAGGCGCTGGCCCGGGTGCCGGACGGGGTCGAGGCGCGCGTGGAGTTCCTGACCGCCGAGCAGGAGTGGGCGCTGGACGTCGGCCTGGAGGTGGGGCTGACCCCGCGGAGCCGGGGCTTCGTCGGGCTGCGCGGGATGCGGCCGCCGGCGCCGTACCTGCCGAGCGGCGCCTTCCTCTGAACCACGGGACGACGGAACGACTGGACGACTGGACGACGGGCCCCCCGCCGGCTGCCTGCTCCGGCGGGGGCCACGGGTCACCGGGGGCCGATCAGGCCATGGTGTCCAGGATCTCCCGGACCATGTCCATCGTCGTGCCCGGGTGCAGGAAGGCGAAGCGGGCGACCGTCTCGCCGTCCCAGCCGGTGGGGGTGACGAAGCCGATCTGGTCCGCGAGCAGCTGTTGCGACCAGCGGTAGTAGTCCTCGTTGGTCCAGCCCTTGCGCTTGAAGCAGACGGCCGAGAGCTGCGGGTCGAACAGCAGCTCCAGGTGGTCGGTGTCGCGGATGAGCTGGGCGGTGTCCCGGGCGAGCGTGAGGCCGGCCTCGATGGCGTCGGTGTAGGCCTGGGTGCCGTGGACGGCGAGGGAGAACCACAGCGGCAGGCCGCGGGCGCGCCGGGTGAGGTGGTAGGCGTAGTCGGTGGGGTTCCACTCGTCGCCCTCGGTGTGCAGGACGTCGAGGTAGGAGGCGTCCTGGGTGTGCACGGCCCGGGCGAGCTGCGGGTTGCGGTAGATCAGCGCGGCGCAGTCGAAGGGGGCGAACAGCCACTTGTGCGGGTCGACGACGAAGGAGTCGGCGTGCTCGATGCCGTTGTAGCGCTCGCGCACCGAGGGGGCGAACAGGCCCGCGCCGCCGTAGGCGCCGTCGACGTGGAACCAGAGGTCCCGCTCGCGGGCGACCTCGGCCAGGCCCTTGAGGTCGTCGACGATGCCCTCGTTGGTCGTCCCGGCCGTGCCCACGACCGCGATGACGGTCTCCGGGTTCGGGTCGGCGGCCAGCGCGGCGCGCAGCGCCTCGCCGGTGAACCGGCGGTTCACGGTGGGGACCTTGAAGGCCTCGACGCCGATGATGTTGAAGGTGTTCTTGACCGAGGAGTGGACCTGGTCGGCGACGGCGATCCGCAGCCGCGCCTCCGGCCCGACGCCAAGCTTGCGGCGGGCGGTGTCGCGGGCGACGACGAGGGCGGAGAGGTTGCCCGCGGAGCCGCCGGAGACGAAGGTGCCGCCGGCCGAGGCGGGCAGGCCGGCGCGGTCGGCGATCAGGCGCAGCACCTGGTTCTCGGCGGCGATCGCGCCGGCCGCCTCCAGCCAGGAGATGCCCTGCAGGGACGCGCAGGAGACCACCATGTCGAAGAGCAGCGCGGCCTTGGTCGGGGCGCACGGGATGAACGACAGGTAGCGCGGGCTGTCGGCGGAGATCACCGCGCGGGACAGCTCGTGGTCGTAGAGCTTGAGCACGTCGGCGGGGGCGTTACCGTCCGCGTTCAGCAGACCGGCCAGCTGGGCGCGCAGGTGCTCGCCGTCACCGGGGTGGTCGAGCGGGACGGGGTCGTACTGCAGCCGGTCCCGCATGTAGTCGAAAACCAGGTCGACCAGTTCGTTGTCGGGCCGGTGCATGCGGTCGGGGGCTGCGGACACGGCTGTCCCTCTCGGCTGTGGGGTGTCGGGGGATGCCCGGTCGGCGGGGCGGTTCACCGCGTGGACCGGACGTGATCAGCGTAGGCAGCGGGAGGGGTTCGCCGCGCGTCGGAACCCGGCTGGTCAGGCAGCTTTCGGGCGTCTTCGGGCCGGTCCGCGCAGGATTCCTGCGCACCGGCCGGAGGGGGCCGGACGGGGGCCGGCGGGCTAGGGCGCGCCCTAGCCGATGAGCTGGGAGAGGACGACCGAGGAGCGGCTGCGCTGGACGCCGGGCTCGCGGCGGATGCGCTCGATGACGGCCTCCAGGTGCCGCATGTCGGCGGCGCGCAGGTGGACCAGGGCGTCCGGGTCGCCGGTGACCGTCCAGGCGGCGACCACCTCGGGGAACTGGCGCAGGCTGGCGAGGATCTCCTCGGGGGCGGTCCGCTCGCGGCAGTAGACCTCGACGAAGGCCTCGGTCTGCCAGCCGAGCACCGACGGGTCGAGCACCACGGTGAAGCCCCGCACCACGCCGCGCGCCCGCAGCCGGTCGATCCGGCGGCGCACGGCGGTGGCGGAGAGGTTGACCTGGAGGCCGATCTCGGCGTACGAGGCGCGGCCGTCGCGGCCGAGCCGGGCGAGCAGGAGCCGGTCGGTCTCGTCCAGGTCGGTCCCGACCACCTCGTGCGCTCGGCTGCTGGTCATCGGTGCGGGGCTCCACGGGTCGTACGGGTCGGTTGCGGCCTCGGGCGGCGGGCCCTCGGACGGAGGGCGGTAGGGGCGGCTGCCGAAACGGTTCGCCAACCATTCTGGCGGATGTCAGGAGCGAGTTCACCGCTGGCAGATGACGGCCGGTGGTCCGTCGGTGGTCCGCCGCCGGTCGGCAGCCGGTCCGCCGTCAGTCCGGCGTCAGTCCGCCGTCAGTCGGCCAGCAGGACGATCTTGCCCCGGGTGCGGCCCTCGGCGCTGAGCGCCTGGGCGGAGGCCGCCTGGGAGAGCGGGAAGGTGGAGGCGACGGTGACGGTCAGCCGGCCGTCGTCGGCCAGCGCAGCCAGTTCGGCGAGGTCCGCGGCGTCCGGGCGGACCCAGACGTAGTGGCCGCCGAGGGCCTTCACCCCGAAGTCGGTGATCGAGGCGATCCGGCTCTGGTCCGCCACCAGGCTCGCCGAGAGCGGGACGGCGCCGTGGCCGACCAGGTCGAGGGCCGCGTCGATCCCGCCCGGGGCGAGCGCCCGGACCCGGTCGGCCAGGCCCTCGCCGTAGAGCACCGGCTCGGCGCCGAGGCCGCGCAGGTAGTCGTGGTTGCGCTCGCCCGCGGTGCCGATCACCCGGGCTCCGAGGGCCCGGGCGATCTGGACGGCCAGGTGCCCGACCCCACCGGCCGCGGCGTGCACCAGCAGGGTCTCCCCCGCCCGCAGCCGCAGTGCCTTGAGGCTCTGCAGCGCGGTGAGCCCGGCCAGCGGCAGGCCGCCGGCCTGGGCCCAGTCCAGTGCGGCCGGCTTGCGGGCGAGGGTGCGGACCGGGGCGGAGACGAGTTCGGCGTAGGTGCCGTGCTCGACGGTGTCCTTGCGGACGTAGCCGTAGACCTCGTCGCCGGGCGCGAACTCGGTGACGCCGCCGCCGACGGCGCGGACCACGCCGGCCAGGTCCCAGCCCATGACGAGCGGGAAGTGCGCGTCCAGCAGGCCGTCCAGGGCGCCGTCCCGGATCTTCCAGTCCACCGGGTTCACCCCGGCCGCCCGCATCCGCACCAGGACCGAGTCCGGACCGACCTTGGGGTCGGGCAGGTCGGTGTACTCGACGACTTCGGGGCCGCCGTAGCGGTTGATCGCGATTGCCTTCATGGCCTCAGCCATACCCGGGCCCGGCCGGATATCGATTCGGCCACGCGAGGACCACCCCAAAACGGTCATCCGGTTCCGCCAGGGTCCGATTCGGCGAGCGGTTCTCGTCACATCGACAGGATGGCCATCGTCACTCTGACACCAACCGGTTATCATAGATAGCGTCAGATAGACGAAAAGGCTTCAGGCTTGATCGGCCGCACAGAAGGGCACCCGCCCGTGACCACCACCATCACCGAGACCCACGGCGTCGACCCCACTCCGACGCCGCTCGCTCTGCTGCTGCTCGGCCGCGAGGCCGACCCGAACAGCGAGCGCGGCGTCGAGTGCCCCGGCGACCTCCCCCCGGCCTCCGACCCGAACCTCGTCGAGCGCGCCCGCGCCGCCAAGGCCGCGCTCGGTGACCGCGTCTTCATCCTCGGACACCACTACCAGCGCGACGAGGTGATCGAGTTCGCCGACGTCACCGGCGACTCCTTCAAGCTCGCGCGGGACGCGGCGGCCCGCCCGGAGGCCGAGTACATCGTCTTCTGCGGCGTGCACTTCATGGCCGAGTCCGCCGACATCCTGACCGGCGACGCCCAGCAGGTCGTCCTCCCGGACCTCGCGGCCGGCTGCTCGATGGCCGACATGGCCACCGCCGAGCAGGTCGCCGAGTGCTGGGACGTGCTGACCGACGCCGGCATAGCCGACGTCACCGTCCCGGTCTCGTACATGAACTCCTCCGCCGACATCAAGGCCTTCACCGGCAAGCACGGCGGCACCATCTGCACCTCCTCCAACGCCGAACGCGCCCTGGAGTGGGCCTTCGAGCAGGGCCAGAAGGTCCTGTTCCTGCCCGACCAGCACCTCGGCCGCAACACCGCGGTGCGCGATCTGGGCCTCTCGCTGGACGACTGCGTCCTGTACAACCCGCACAAGCCGAACGGCGGCCTGACCGCCGAGCAGCTGCGGGACGCCAAGATGATCCTGTGGCGCGGCCACTGCTCGGTGCACGGCCGGTTCAGCGTGGACTCGGTGAACGACGTGCGCGAGCGGATCCCCGGCGTCACCGTGCTGGTGCACCCCGAGTGCAAGCACGAGGTCGTCTCGGCCGCCGACATGGTGGGCTCGACCGAGTACATCATCAAGGCGCTGGACGCCGCCGAGCCCGGCTCCAAGTGGGCCATCGGCACCGAGCTGAACCTGGTCCGCCGCCTGGCCAAGGCCCACCCGGACAAGGAGATCGTCTTCCTGGACCGGACGGTCTGCTTCTGCTCCACCATGAACCGGATCGACCTGCCGCACCTCGTCTGGGCGCTGGAGTCGCTGGTCGAGGGCCGGGTGCCGAACGTGATCACCGTCGACCCGGAGACCGAGAAGTACGCCAAGGCGGCGCTGGACCGGATGCTGGCCCTGCCGTAGCCGGCCCGGCCGCCGGGACACGACGAAGGGCGGGTCCCCTCCCACCGGAGGGGACCCGCCCTTTCGTCTGGCACCGGCCGCGGCGGCTACTCGGGGTAGCCCGGGATCACACCCTCGCCGTCGGCCATCAACATCTCGCGGACCTCGTCGATCGTCGCCTCGGCGCTCGGCAGGATCAGCTCGGACGGCGCCAGTGAATCCAGCGGCACCGGAGTGCCGAACTGCTTCACCGCGTCCAGCAGCTTGCCGTAGGCCCGACGGAAGTGCTCCTCGTCCCCCGACTCCACTGCGGTGACGAGCTCGGCGTCGAGCTCGTTGAGCAGGTTCAGGTGGGACTCGCCCACCTCGTACTGCCCCTCACCCATGACCCTCATGATCATGCCGTGCGTCTCCCTGGTTCGTGGGATGGAGCTCAGATCACTTGTTGTAGTTGATGCGCGGGGTGTCCTGCTGCGGCTGGGCCTGCGGCTGCTGCGAATTGCCCTGCTCGATCGCGGCCGGACCGGAGGACGGGCCCCCCAGCTCGGCCTTCATCCGGGCCAGCTCCAGCTCGACGTCGGTGCCGCCGGCCACCCGCTCCAGCTCGGCCTCGATGTCGTCCTTGCGGCCGAGACCGCTGGAGTCGTCGAGCGCACCGGACGCCAGCAGCTCGTCGATCGCACCGGCCCGGGCCTGCATCTGGGCCGTCTTGTCCTCGGCCCGCTGGATGGCCAGGCCGACGTCGCCCATCTCCTCCGAGATCCCGGAGAAGGACTCGGCGATGCGGGTCTGCGCCTGAGCGGCGGTGTAGGTGGCCTTGATGGTCTCCTTCTTGGTGCGGAAGGCGTCCACCTTGGCCTGCAGCCGCTGGGAGGCGAGCGTGAGCTTCTCCTCCTCGCCCTGGAGGGCCTGGTACTGCGTCTCCAGGTCGGTGATCTGGGACTGCATGTTGGCCCGGCGGGTCAGCGCCTCGCGCGCGAGGTCCTCGCGGCCCAGGGACAGCGCCTTGCGGCCCTGGTCCTCGTACTTCGCCGACTGCTGCTGGAGCTGGGTCAGCTGGAGTTCCAGGCGCTTGCGCGAGGTCGCGACGTCCGCGACGCCACGCCGTACCTTCTGCAGCAGTTCGAGCTGCTTCTGGTAGGAGTAGTCGAGCGTCTCTCGGGGATCCTCCGCCCGGTCCAAGGCCTTGTTCGCCTTGGAGCGGAAGATCAACCCCATACGCTTCATGATTCCGTCGCTCATGGGCCTCGGGTGCCCCCTTCTCCGGCCTGCGGTCTCTATCTCGATACCAGACACGACGAGTGTATGTGCAGCGAGCCCGTCGCCGCAGTGCACCTGCCTGCTACAAGACTGCTACAGCGACCAGCGGAGTTCCTCCTCCCCCGGGTGGATCCGCCTCTCATCCCCTCCATAGTCCATCCGATTGATCCCCTACGGGAAGGGGCCGGGAAACCCCGGCGGGCGCCGACCTCGCGGATTGATACGCGTTTGGGTCCGAGGGGACCCCGAGAAGCCGCCCGGCACCCCGTACGCTGGTGGTGTGTTCCGACGCCGTTCAGATGATGCAGCCGCCTCCGCCACCGTGCTGGAGAAGCCGGACGAGACCCGCCACCCCCAGGCCAAGAAGGGCCGGCCAACGCCCAAGCGCAGTGAGGCCGAGGCCAACCGGCGCACCCGGGTGACGGTGCCCAAGGACCGCAAGGAGGCCGCCCGCCAGGCCCGCGAGCGGATGCGCTCCGAGCGCGAGAAGCAGCGCACCGCGCTGCTGGAGGGCGACGAGCGCCACCTGCCGGCCCGTGACAAGGGCCCGGTGCGCAAGTTCGCCCGCGACTACGTGGACGCCCGCTGGTCGCTCGCCGAGTTCTTCCTGCCCGCCGCCGTGGTCATCCTGGTGCTGAGCATCATCAAGGTGCCCGCCATCCAGCTGCTGTCCACGCTGCTGTTCCTGCTGTTCTTCGTGCTGGTGATCCTGGACTTCGTCCGCCTCGGCTTCGGTCTGCGCAAGCAGTTCGCCGAGCGCTTCGCCGGCCAGAACACCCGCGGCGCGGTCGCCTACGGCCTGATGCGCATCCTGCAGATGCGCCGGCTGCGACTGCCCAAGCCGCAGGTGCGGCGCGGAGAGAAGCCCTGACCGCCGAACCGGTGGACTCCGGCTGGGCCCCCCCTTCCTGGGAGGGGCCCGGCCTGTACGCGTTGCCGGGGCAGGGGGACGGCGGCCACGACCGGATCGGCCAGGAGCGCCGGCTGCCCTCGCGCAGCGGCTCCTTCGCCGGCGGTACCGGCGCCTGGCTGGACCGGCTCGGCGGACTGCGCGACTTCGTCCGCCAGGAACTGGTCTCCCGGCAGCTCGCCGAGCAGCTGGCCGGCCGCACCGCGCAGCGCGTCCTCGACATCGGCTGCGGCCAGGGCACCCAGGCGCTGCGCCTGGCCCGGGCCGGCCACTACGTCACCGGCATCGACTCCGACCCGGTCGCGCTCGGCGTCGCCCAGGGGGCGCTCGCCGAGGAACCGCCGGAGGTTGCCGGCCGGCTGCAACTGCTCAGCGGCGACGCCCACCAGTGCGGGCGCTGGTTCGGCCCGCGCAGCTTCGACGTGGTGCTCTGCCACGGCGTCCTGATGTACCTGCCCGCCCCCGACCCGATGATCGCCTCGCTGGCCCGGCTGCTGGCCCCGGGCGGGCTGCTCTCGCTGCTGGTCCGCAACCGCGACGCGCTCGCCCTGCGGCCCGCCGCCGCCGGGGACTGGCGGGCCGCCCTTCACGCCTTCGAGAGCGACCGGTACTACAACCGGCTCGGGCTGGCCGCCCGCGCCGACCGCCTCGCCGACCTCACCGTCACCCTCTCCGAGGTGTCGGTGCCGCTGAAGCACTGGTACGGCGTACGGGTCTTCACCGACAACGCGCCCGACGACGCGGCCCCGCCGGTGGACGGGCGGCAGCTCGCCCAGCTGCTGGAGGCCGAGGACCGGGCCGGCCGCACCGACCCGTACCGGCAGGTCGCCGCGCTGCTGCACGTGGTCGGCGCCAAGTAGCGGCCCCGCGACGGCGGTTACGCCTCGTGCAGGCTCATCGAGTAGATCACCCGGTCGTCGTCCAGCAGGACCGCCGTGTCGATGCCGTCCTCGGCGAGCTGCTTCCAGGACTCCCCGATCCAGGTCTCGGCGTCCCCCTGACCGGCGAACTCCTCCTGAGCGCCCTCCGGCACCACCGCGGTGCCGTCCGCCTTCTCGTACCGCCACGTCCAGACCATGCCCGGCTCCTCCCACCGACGACGCTGCCTGCGTGCTGCGCACCTTAGCCTGCCCGGCCCGATCTTCCGTATGCCTGGCCGGACGGTCCGGATGCCCGGTCGGGCAGGATGGGCGGCATGGCGATCCACCACCCGCTCCCCCGCACGCTGCTGCTCGGCGGCGCCCGCTCCGGCAAGTCCACCCGGGCCGAGCAGCTGCTCGCCGACCACCCGGACGTCCTGTACGTGGCCACCGGCGGCGCCCGGGACGGCGACGCCGAGTGGGCCCAGCGGGTCGCGCTGCACCGCGAGCGGCGGCCGGCGAGCTGGCGCACCGCCGAGACCTGCGACCTGGAGGCCGTGCTGGCCGACCGGACCGACCCGGCGCCGGTGCTGGTCGACTGCCTGGCGCTGTGGCTGACCGCCGTGATGGACGAGTGCGGCGCCTGGGACGACGCGGTCTGGGCGGCGGGTGGGGAGGCCGCCGTCCAGCGGCGCTGCGAGGCCCTGGCGCGGGCCTGGGCGGCCACCGGGCGCACGGCCGTCGCGGTCAGCAACGAGGTCGGGATGGGCGTCGTCCCGGCGACCGCCGCCGGCCGGCGCTTCCGCGACACCCTGGGCCGGCTGAACATGGCCGTGGCGGACGCCTCCGAGCGTGTGCTGCTGGTCGTGGCCGGGCAGGTTCTGACCGTCAAGCCAGCCGCCGCCTGAACATCTGCGGCGTGTAGCCTTCCGGACGATGGACACGACCGTGGATCTCGATACGTTCTCCTCGCTCGTCGAGCGCCCCGACGAGAGCGCCCGACGGGCCGCCGAGGAACGCTGGCAGGAGGCCGGCCGGCCGCGCGGCGGGCTCGGCAAGCTGGAGGAGCTGGGCAGCTGGCTGTCGTCCGTACAGGGGCGATCCCCCGTGCGGCCGGTGTCGGCCCCCAAGGTGCTGCTGTTCGCCGCCGACCACGGCGTGGCCGCGCTCGGGGTGTCCCGGCTGCCCGCCAAGGGCGGCACCGCCGCGCGGGTGCGCGCCGTCCTGGACGGCACCGCGCCGGTCACCCGGCTGGCCCGGCGCTACGGCGCCGAGGTGCGGGTCGTCGACGTCGCGGTGGACGCCGACCCCGCCGACTTCCCGGACGACGTGGTCACCCACCGGATCCGGCGCGGCTCCGGCCGGATCGACGTCGAGGACGCGCTCACCCCCGAGGAGACCGCGCGGGCCTTCCGGGCCGGCATGGCCGTCGCCGACGAGGAGGCCGACGCCGGCACCGACCTGGTGCTGCTCGGCGACCTCGGCGTCGGCGCCACCACCGTCGCCGCCGTCCTGGTCGGCGCGCTGTGCGGGACGGACGCGGCTGCCGTCACCGGGCGCGGCTCGGGCGTCGACGACCGGGTCTGGATGGTCAAGTGCGCCACCATCCGCGACTCCCTGCGGCGGGCCCGGCCCGTCCTCGGCGACCAGCTGGCGCTGCTCGGCGCCACCGGCGGGGCCGACTTCGCGGCGATCACCGGCTTCCTGCTCCAGGCCGCGGCGCGACGGCTCCCGGTGGTGCTGGACGGCGTCGTCTCGGCGGCCTGCGCGCTGGTCGCGCAGCGGATCGCCTTCCGGGCGCCGGAGTGGTGGCGGGCCGGGCAGTCGAGCGGCGAGCCCGCCCAGGCCAAGGCCTACGACCGCCTCACCCTGACGCCGTTGCAGGACCAGGGGATCACCATGGGCGAGGGCCTCGGCGCGCTGCTGGCCCTACCTCTGCTCCAGGCCGCGGGCGACGCGCTCGCGGACGAGGCCCCGCGGCCGTTCGTGCCGTCGGCGCCGAAGGAGCAGCCGAAGCTGCCGTCGGCGGCGGACCTGCTGCGGCGGCTGTAGGAACCCGCAGCAACCCGTGGCACCAGGATCATGGGCGCCCCGTCCGGCACATCGGACGGGGCGCTTCCGTTCGGAGGGAAACACGTCGTGCAGGGCGCCAGTTGGGCCGAGGGGCTCCGGTTCGGGTTCGGGACGCTGTCCGTGCTGCGGGTGCGGGTGGAGCGGTGGGACCGGGCCGCGGCGGCGCGGGCGATGACGGCGGCCCCGGTGGTGGGGCTGGTGCTCGGCGCGGCGGGCGCCGGGGCGGGGGCGCTGGTGGCCTGGCGGGCCGGCGGGCTGCTCGGGGCGGTGGCGGCGGTGGGGGTGCTGGCCGCGCTCACCCGGGGGCTGCACCTGGACGGTCTGGCGGACGTGGCCGACGGCCTGGGCAGCGGGAAGCCGGCCGAGGACGCGCTGCGCATCATGAAGCAGTCCGACATCGGCCCGTTCGGCGTCCTGACCCTCGTTCTCGTGCTGCTGGCCCAGATCGCGGCGCTGGCCGGACAGTTCGCCGAGTCGACCACGCGCGGCGCGCTCGCGGTGCTGGCGTCGGCGGTGACCGCGCGGTGCGCGCTCGCCTGGGGCTGCCTGCGGTCGGTGCCGGCCGCCCGGCCGGGCGGCCTGGGCGCGATGGTGGCGGGCACCGTGGCACCCGCCGGAGCGGTCGCGGGGACGGCCGCCGCGGCGCTCGCCCTGGCCGCACTCGGACTGTTTGACGGATCGTCAATCCTCCGTCTCCCCCTGTCCGTTGTGCTCGGCGTCGGATGCGCCCAGCTGCTGCTCCGGCGCTGCGTACGGCGGTTCGACGGAATCACCGGGGACGTGCTCGGCGCGATGGCGGAAACCGCCGCGACCGCCTCGCTGTTCGCCCTGGCGTTGCTCGGCTGATACCGGGCGGCGCGTGATCCCACCATGCGGACTACCATGCGGGGAGCACCGCAGCCCTGCACCGTCGCAGGTCCTGCCCGCCCGGCGTGACCCGAGGAGCCGGGGCCTCTGGTGTGCGTGGCCGCGACCTGCGCGGGTGCGCGCGCCAGGGGGCCCGGACCCGGAGCGTGCCGGGCGGTCCGGCCTGCGACGGCGGGTTGCGCCGGTGCGGCAGCCTCGCCGCAACCGGCCGTGGACCGCGAAAGAACAGGACGCATTACGTGACTGCATTGTCTGTGAGCACCTCCTCCGCCGCCTCGCTGCGCGCGGACGCCCTGGTGGTCGGTGTCGCCAAGGGCCCCAAGGGCATCGTGCTGGCCCCCGGCTCCGAGGCCGTGAACGAGGCGTTCGAGGGCAAGCTGACCGAGGTCCTCAGCACCCTGGGCGCGACCGGCGCCGAGGGCGAGGCCGTCAAGGTGCCCTCCCCCGCCGGCCTGAAGGCCGCGCTCGTGCTCGCGGTCGGCCTCGGCGAGGCCGCCGAGGCCGGCTACCAGCTGGAGGCGCTGCGCCGCGCCGCTGGTGTCGCCGCCCGCACCCTGGCCGGCGCCAAGAAGGCCGCGCTGGCCCTGCCGACCGAGTCCGCGGACGAGGTCGAGGCCGTCGCGCTGGGCGGCCTGCTCGGCTCGTACGCCTTCGGCACCTACAAGGCCGACGGCAGCGGCAAGGAGCCGGTCGGCGAGCTGGTCGTGCTGGCCCCCCGCAAGGGCAGCAAGGACGCCAAGGCGGCCGTGGAGCGCGCCGCCGCGGTCGGCGAGGAGATGAACCGGGCCCGTGACCTGGTCAACACCGCGCCGAACGACCTGAACCCGAAGAGCTTCGCCGCGATCGCCCAGGCGGCCGGCAAGGAGCACGGCCTCAAGGTCGAGGTGCTGGACGAGAAGGCGCTGCTCAAGGGCGGCTTCGGCGGCCTGCTGGGCGTCGGCAACGGCTCGGCCAACCCGCCGCGACTGGTGAAGGTGGCCTACACCCACCCGAAGGCGAAGGCCACGCTGGCCTTCATCGGCAAGGGCATCACCTACGACTCGGGCGGCATCTCGCTGAAGCCGGCCGGCCACAACGAGACCATGAAGTGCGACATGGCCGGCGCCGCCGCCGTGTTCGCCGCCGTGGTGGCCGCCAAGCGCCTGGGCCTGGCCGTCAACGTGACCGGCTGGCTGGCGCTGGCCGAGAACATGCCGTCCGGCTCCGCCACCCGCCCCGGCGACGTGCTGCGCATGTACGGCGGCAAGACCGTCGAGGTGCTGAACACCGACGCCGAGGGCCGTCTGGTGCTGGCCGACGCGATCGTGCGCGCCGGCGAGGAGAACCCGGACGTCATCGTCGACGTGGCGACCCTGACCGGCGCCATGGTGCTGGCCCTGGGCAACCGCACCTTCGGCGTGATGTCCAACAACGACGAGCTGCGCGAGACCCTGCACACCGTCTCGGGCGAGGTCGGCGAGCAGTCCTGGCCGATGCCGCTGCCGGCCGAGCTGCGCAAGGGCATGACCGAGTCGACCATCGCCGACCTGGCGAACATGGGCGAGCGGATGGGCGGCGGCCTGGTGGCCGGCCTGTTCCTGAAGGAGTTCGTGGCCGAGGGCATCGACTGGGCGCACCTGGACATCGCCGGCCCGGCGTTCCACGAGAGCGCGCCGTTCGGCTACACCCCGAAGGGCGGCACCGCGAGCGCGGTGCGCACCCTGGTCCGGTTCGCCGAGCAGACCGCGGCGGGCAACAAGGCCTGATCAGGCACTGAGTCGACGGGGGTCCGGCGCGCGTGCGCCGGGCCCCCGTCGGCGTTCGCGCGCCGGCGCCGGTTACCCGCGAGTAGGCCGGGACCCCGCCCCGCACCTCTGTTCGCTGCGGGCGAAACTTTGTTCCACCCTGCGGAAGACATGGCGCCGCAGGGCTGCGCCGACGCCCGTCCGGCGGCTGTCAACCCCGCGTTGAGCTGCAATGATGCCCTTCCGTCGGGGGTATTCCCGCCCCGGTGACCGCTCTGTGGGACACCCCTGGGGTGGACCCGGACATCAGCCACCGCGAACAAGTGCGAAGATGTATTTCCGGCACGACTGGGCGCCTCACAAAGGCTTCCGACCCACCGGACCGCGACCGGCCCGGCGACCCACCCCATTGCATGGAGGACGTGACGTGGCGAACGACGCCAGCACCGTTTTCGACGTAGTCATTCTCGGAGGCGGAAGCGGCGGTTACGCCGCGGCGCTCCGCGCCGCTCAGCTGGGCCTGAGCGTCGCCCTGGTCGAGAAGGGGGAGCTGGGCGGCACCTGCCTGCACCGCGGCTGCATCCCGACCAAGGCTCTGCTGCACGCCGCCGAGATCGCGGACGAGACGAAGGAGGCCGCCGAGTTCGGCGTTCTGGCCACCTTCCAGGGCATCGACATCAACGGCGTCCACAAGTACAAGGACGACGTCATCGCCGGCCTGTACAAGGGCCTCCAGGGCCTGGTCGCCTCCCGCAAGGTCACCTTCATCCAGGGCGCGGGCAAGCTCTCCTCGCAGACCTCGGTGGACGTCAACGGCCAGCGCATCGAGGGCCGCCACATCGTCCTGGCCACCGGCTCCGTGCCGCGCTCGATCCCGGGCCTGGAGATCGACGGCAACCGCGTGATCTCCTCGGACCACGCCCTCAAGCTCGACCGCATCCCGAAGTCGGCCGTCATCCTCGGCGGCGGCGTGATCGGCGTCGAGTTCGCCTCGGTCTGGAAGTCCTTCGGCGTCGAGGTCACCATCGTCGAGGCGCTGCCGCACCTCGTCCCGCTGGAGGACGAGAACTCCTCCAAGCTGCTGGAGCGCGCGTTCCGCAAGCGCGGCATCAAGTTCGAGCTGAAGGCCCGCTTCTCGGGCGTCGAGTACACCGAGGCCGGTGTCCGCGTCTCCACCGAGAACGGCAAGCAGATCGACGCCGACCTGCTGCTCGTCGCCATCGGCCGCGGCCCGGTCTCGTCCGGCCTCGGCTACGAGGAGAACGGCGTCGCGATGGACCGCGGCTACGTCCTGGTCGACGAGTACATGCGCACCAACGTGCCCACCATCTCGGCCGTCGGCGACCTCGCCCCGACCCTGCAGCTGGCCCACGTCGGCTTCGCCGAGGGCATCCTGGTCGCCGAGCGCCTGGCCGGCCTCAAGCCGGTGCCGATCGACTACGACGGCGTCCCGCGCGTGACCTACTCCAACCCCGAGGTGGCCTCCGTCGGCATCTCCGAGGCCAAGGCCGTCGAGCTGTACGGCAAGGAGAAGGTCGTCACCCTCAAGTACAACCTGGCCGGCAACGGCAAGAGCAAGATCCTGAAGACCGCCGGCGAGATCAAGCTCGTCCAGGTCAAGGACGGCGCCGTGGTCGGCGTCCACATGGTCGGCGCCCGCATGGGCGAGCAGGTCGGCGAAGCTCAGCTGATCTACAACTGGGAGGCCCTGCCGGCCGAGGTCGCGCAGCTCATCCACGCGCACCCGACCCAGTCCGAGGCCCTGGGCGAGGCGCACCTGGCGCTGGCCGGCAAGCCGCTGCACGCGCACGACTGATCACGCCACCACCCCCCATTTCCAGTACGCAAGACTTGATAGGAGTCGCTGAAACCATGGCGGTCTCAGTAACACTGCCCGCGCTGGGCGAGAGCGTTTCCGAGGGCACCGTCACCCGTTGGCTGAAGGCCGAGGGTGAGCGTGTCGAGGTCGACGAGCCGCTGCTCGAGGTGTCGACCGACAAGGTCGACACCGAGATCCCGTCGCCGGCCTCCGGCATCCTGGCCTCGATCAAGGTCGGCGAGGACGAGACCGTCGACGTCGGCGCCGAGCTGGCGATCATCGACGACGGCTCCGGTGCCCCGGTCGCCGCTGCGGCCCCGGTCGCCGAGGCCGCGCCCGTCGCCGCCCCGGCCCCGGTCGTGGAGGCGCCCGCCGCCCCCGCCCCGGTCGCCGCTGCCGCCCCGGCGGCTCCGGCTGCCGCTCCGGCTGCCGACGCCACCCCGGTCCTGCTGCCCGCGCTGGGCGAGTCGGTCACCGAGGGCACCGTCACCCGTTGGCTGAAGGCCGAGGGCGAGACGGTCGAGGTCGACGAGCCGCTGCTCGAGGTCTCCACCGACAAGGTCGACACCGAGATCCCGTCGCCGATCGCCGGTGTCGTGGTGAAGATCCTGGTCGGCGAGGACGAGACCGCCGAGGTCGGCGCCCAGCTCGCGCTGATCGGTGCCGCGGGTGCCGTCGCCGCCGCCCCGGCCCCGGTCGCCGCCCCGGCCCCCGTGGCTGCCCCGGCTCCGGTCGCCGCTCCGGCTCCGGTGGCCGCTCCGGCTGCCCCGGCCCCCGTCGCTCCGGCCGCGCCGGCTCCGGTCGCCGCCGCGCCGGCCCCGGTGGCCCCGGCCGCGCCCGCTCCGGTCGCCGCTCCGGCTCCCGTCGCCCCGGCCGCGCCGGCTGCCCCGGTGGCCGACGCCGGTGACGCCTACGTCACCCCGCTGGTGCGCAAGCTCGCCGCCGAGCACGGTGTCGAGCTGTCCTCCGTCGCCGGTACCGGCGTCGGCGGCCGCATCCGCAAGCAGGACGTCGTCGCCGCCGCGGAGGCCGCCAAGGCCGCCCCGGCCCCGGTCGCCGCCGCCGCTCCGGCCGCTGCGCCGAAGGCCGCCGCCGCGCCGTCCGCCCTGCGCGGCCAGACGGTCAAGATGACCCGCATGCGCAAGGTCATCGGCGACAACATGCTGAAGGCCCTGCACGAGCAGGCCCAGCTGACCAGCGTGGTCGAGGTGGACGTCACCAAGATCATGTCGCTGCGCGGCAAGGCCAAGGAGGGCTTCCTCGCCCGCGAGGGCGTCAAGCTGTCCCCGATGCCGTTCTTCGTCAAGGCCGCCGCCCAGGCGCTGAAGACCCACGCGGTCGTCAACGCCCGGATCAACGAGGCCGAGGGCACCATCACCTACTTCGACACCGAGAACATCGGTATCGCGGTGGACTCCGAGAAGGGTCTGATGACCCCGGTCATCAAGGGTGCGGGCGACCTCAACATCGCCGGCATCTCGAAGAAGACCGCCGAGCTGGCCGCCAAGGTCCGCGACAGCAAGATCACCCCGGACGAGCTGTCCGGCGCCACCTTCACCATCAGCAACACCGGCTCGCGCGGTGCGCTGTTCGACACCGTGATCGTGCCGCCGAACCAGGTCGCCATCCTGGGCATCGGTGCCACCGTCAAGCGCCCGGTGGTCATCGAGGCCGACGGCGGCACCGCCATCGGCATCCGTGACATGACCTACCTGTCGCTCTCCTACGACCACCGCCTGGTGGACGGCGCCGACGCCGCCCGCTACCTGGTCGCGGTCAAGGAGATCCTGGAGGCCGGCGAGTTCGAGGTCGAGCTCGGCCTGTAAGGCACTGCCGGTCCGCGGTTTCGGCTGCACGGAGCCCCGCGTCGTCCCTGGACGGCGCGGGGCTCCGCCGTTGCCCGGGCCCGCCTGCTGTCCGCCTGCTTCCGGCCGCGTCCGGTTGTCTCGGGCCGCGCCTGGCTGCGTCGAACATCACCAGCGTTTCGCCGGGCCATGGCATGCGCGGGGGCTTGCGAACGGGGATGCTGGAGCGGTGATGGACGAGACCGACTTCTGGCAGATGATCGACGAGACCCGGGAGGACGCCGACGGCGATCCGGACGAGCAGGCCGACCGGCTGGTGGAACGGCTGGTCCAGCTGACCCCGGACGACGTCATCGACTTCGCCCGGCTGTTCGAGGCCCGGTTCCAGCGGGCCTACCGCCACGACCTCTGGGGCGCCGCCTACCTGCTGCTGGACGGCGCCTCCGACGACACCTTCGACTACTTCCGCTGCTGGCTGATCGGCCAGGGCCGGGACGTCTTCGAGGGCGCCCTGTTCGAGCCTGACGACCTGGCGGACCTGCTGCCCGAGTTCGACGAGGAGGAGGACGGCGAGGCCGAGGACCTCGGCTACGCCGCCGACGAGGCGTACGAGCAGCTGACCGGACTTCCGCTGCCCGAGGTGGGCGGGCGGCAGTCCGGCCGACCGGCCGGGGCCGCGCTGGACTTCGACGACCCGGACGTCATGGCGAAACGGTTTCCCAAGCTCTGGGAGCGCTACGGGGATTAGGACGCGTCAGACACGCCCACGGCATGAGCGGGGCCGGACGCGTCAGGCGGTGCTGCCGCCGCCGGACGTGCCGTCCTGCTTGACGCCCTTGAGGATCTGGTCCAGCACGGACGCGTCCGGCGCGCTCGGGGTGTCGTCCACCCCGCCCTCGAACACCACGAAGCCGCCGCCCTTGGCCGGGACGGCCGCCAGCAGGACGTAGCCCTGGGTGCCGTCCGCGGTGCGGATGTGCCAGCGCACGGCGTAGCCGGACACGCCCGCGACGGTCGTGTAGCCGGAGCCGGAGTCGGTGTGCGAGCTGATCCCGGTGAAGATCTGGCCGGCGTACGCGGGCATCGTGGCCTCGGCGGCCGTCTTGGCGGTGACGCCCTGGACGGTGTCCTTCTCCACCGAGAACTGGCCGCGGATGCAGGAGCTGCCGTCTGGGCAGGTGTAGCGGCCGGTGCCCAGGTAGACCGTGGAGTGCGGGGAGTTGGGCGCCACGTCCCAGCCGTCGAACACCGGGACGGTGATCGCGTGCTGGGCGTCCGGGACGGTGCTCCTGACGGTCGGCGCCGGCTTGGGCGCGGGCGTCGGGGCGGACGTGCCCACCGTGGGGCTCGGGGCGGGGCCGCTCCGGGTGATGGTGACCGTCGGGTTCGGGGCCGGGTCGGCCTGCGGGGAGCCGCCACTGAGCACGATCCCGGCGACGATCCCGCCCACGGCGAGGACGGCGACCGCGATGCCGACGACCAGGCCGGGCCTCATCCGGCGGGGCGCCGGCTGCTGCGGCGGGTAGCCCGGCGCCGGGTAGCCGTAGCCCGCGCCCTGGGCGGGGTAGCCGTCCTGGGCCGGGTAGTAGCCGTCCTGGGCCGGGTAGTAGCCGTCCTGGCCCGGGTAGCCGTAGCCCGGGGCGGGGGCGCTGCCCGGGTAGCCGGGGGCGTCCTGCGGACCGCCGTAGCCGTACCCGGGCTGCCGGCCGGGGGGCTGCCAGCCCTGGGTGGGGGCGTCGGCGAGGTGGCCGACGCCGCCCTGGAGCGGGCGCAGCTCGCTGGTCCAGGCGTTGCCGTCCCACCAGCGCTCGTGACCGGGGGTGCCGTCCGCACCGGGGACCGGGTACCACCCGGGGGGCGTCGAGTTGCTCACGGCCGTACGGTACCCGGCGGGGTGCTGGTCCAGACAGAGCGGATCGGTCACGACTCTGCACCACCCGCCACATCTGACCACTCGTCAGATGTGGCGGCCGGCAAGGCCGGTCGGGCGGGTCAGTCCGCCAGGCGGCGGGCCATCCAGATGTCGTCCACGTAGGACCCGTCGATCAGGAACTCCTCCGCCAGCGAGCCCTCGACGACGAAGCCGCAGCCCTCGTAGAGGCGGCGGGCCGGGGCGTTCCAGCCGAGCACCCGCAGGGTCAGCTTGCGCGCGCCCGCGGCCCGGGCGGCCTCGCAAGCCGCCTCGACCAGGCGCCGGCCGACACCCCGGCCGCGGGCCGTGCCGTCGACGACCAGGCCCTGGATCTGCCGGACGTGCCGGTTGCTGGCCAGCGGGGTCGGCGGGACCTGGCGGACGTAGCCGACCACCCGGCCGTCCAGGAGGGCGACCAGGTACTGCTCCGGGGTGTGCCGTTCGTCGAAGACGCCGTCCTCCTCGGGCGGCTGCGGGGAGACGTCGGCCAGCGGGGACCAGGCGGCACGGTTGAGAACGGCGAGTTCGCCCTCGTCCTCGGGTTGAGCTGGGCGGATGATCAGATTGTCCTCGTGCATGCGCGTCATGCTAATGAGGCGCATGCCGACATGACAGGGCTTGAGGAACTGGGAGGATGGACGCATGCGCATCGCTGTCACGGGCTCCACGGGATTGATCGGTTCGGCTCTCGTCCGCTCCCTGCTGGCGGACGGCCACGAGGTGGTCCGGCTGGTCCGGCGCCGCTCCAGGACGGGCCCGCAGCCCGACGGCAGCACGGCCATCGGCTGGAACCCGCTGCTCGGCCAGGTCGAGCAGGACGGACTGGCCGGGGTCGAGGCGGTCGTGCACCTGGCCGGCGCCGGGGTCGGCGACCACCGCTGGACGGACGCCTACAAGCGGGAGATCCGGGAGAGCCGGGCACTCGGCACCGAGACGCTGGCCGTCGCGCTGGCCGCGCTCAAGGAGCCGCCCCGGGTGCTGGTCAGCGCCTCCGCCGTCGGCTGGTACGGGCAGACCGGCGACCGGGTGATCGACGAGGACTCCCCCGCCGGCGACGACTTCCTGGCCGAGGTCTGCGTCGAGTGGGAGGCGGCCGCGCGGCCGGCCGAGCTGGCCGGCATCCGGGTCGTCCACCCGCGCACCGGGATGGTGCTGTCCGCAACCGGCGGGGCCGGCGCGCGGCTGTTCCCGCTGTTCAAGCTGGGGCTGGGCGGGCGGCTCGGCGACGGACGGCAGTACTGGAGCTTCATCTCACTGGCCGACCAGGTCGCCGCGCTGCGGTTCCTGATCGACCGGGACGACCTCTCCGGCGCCGTCAACCTCACCGCGCCCGACCCCGTCACCAACGCCGAGCTGACGGCGGCGCTCGGGCGGGTGCTCCGGCGGCCGACCCCGTTCCCGGTGCCGGAGGCGGTGCTCAAGGTGGTGCTCGGCGAGCTGGCGGTCGAGGTGGTCGGCAGCCACCGGGTGGTGCCGCGGCGGCTGCTGGACGCGGGCTTCCGCTTCGCGCACCCGGACGTGGACGTGGCGGTGCGCGCGGCGCTGTGAGTGGCGCCGGGATGGTGCGCACGGCGCTGTGAGTGGCGCCGGGATGGTGCGCACGGTGCTGTGAGTGACGCTGGGGGCGACCGGCGTCGCGGAGCCCTGCCGTCCGCCGCGGGGCTCCGGTGCGGGCTCCGCCGCAGGGCTCCGGTACGTCCCGCTGCGTACGGTGGCTACGGCATTCGCCCTGGCCAGGGGCATATGCCGGGCGGAGATCGGGTGGGGGTCGGACGGGGCTCCGGGAGGGGGCGCATGGGAGCACACACCAGGCGCGTCGCACGCCCCCGGTGACCGTGCGCGCCCGCCGACCCCGGAACCCGGCCCCAACGGCGCACTGTCCGTGACCGCGCTCCCGCCCGGTGCCGCGCGCCCCCTCTCGCCCCTTGGATCGGGCCCGATGCGCTTGTCTGATGCTCACACTGACTGGGCATCACACCGTCGGACCGTGTCCCGGCACCCCGCTGCCTGCGTCGGCCGGAGCCCCGGGACCAGGGAGGGAGCACGCCAGTGCCCACATACGACTTCACCCGCCGCGCCCGCCGCCCGTCCGACCCTGACGTCATCGTCATCGGCGCCGGACTCGCCGGCCTGGCCGCCGCACGCACGCTCACCGGCCGCGGCCTCACCGTGCAGATCCTTGAGGCCACGGACCGGATCGGCGGCCGGATGGCCACCCGCGAACTGGACGGATTCCGGCTCGACGACGGCAGCCACCTGCTGAACACCGCCTTCCCCGAACTCCGCCGCGTCCTCGACCTCGACCGCCTCGACCTGCGCCCACTCGCGGCCGGAGTCCTCGTGCACAGCGGCGGCCGGCGCTACCGCACCGGGGACCCGCAGCTCACCACCGCCCGGCAGGCCGCCACCCGCGCCCCACTCGGCAGCCCGCTGGACAAGGCCCGGCTCGGCAGCTGGCTCGGCCGGCTCGCCACCACCCCCGCCAGCCGCCTCAAGGCCCGCCCGGAGACCACCACCGCCCGCGCGCTGGCCGGCCACGGGCTCGCCCCGCGCACCCTCGACGGCTTCCTACGGCCACTGCTCAGCGCGCTGCTCAGCGACCCCGCCCTCGGCACCAGCAGCCGGATCGCCGACCTGGTCCTGCGCTCCTACGCGCGCGGGCGGCTCTGTCTGCCCGCCGGCGGGATCGCGGCCGTGCCGGCCCAGCTGGCCACCACCCTGCCCGCCGGCACCGTACGCACCGGGGTGCAGGTCACCTCGATCGCCGCCGACGGCGTGGAGACCGCCACCCACGGGCGGATCGGCGCCCAGGCCGTCGTCCTCGCCACCGACGCCCGCTCCGCCGCCGAACTGCTGCCCGGGCTACGGCTGCCGGACTTCCACCCCGTCACGACCTTCTACCACGCGGCCGACCGCACCCCGCTGGGTGAGGCCGTCCTGCTGCTCGACGGCGACCGGCCCGGCGGGCAGCCGCCGCTGGTCTCGCACTCCCTGGTGCTCAGCGAACTGCACCCCTCGTACGCCCCTGCCGGGCAGGCACTGATCGCCACCACCGTGCTCGGGCGGCGCTCCTTCGACTCGGGTGGCCCGGCCGGGCTGGAACCGGCGGTCCGGGTCCGGCTCGCCGAGCTGTACGGCGCCTCGACCACCGGCTGGCAGTTCCTGAACGTGCGGCACGTCCCGGACGCGCTGCCCGCGATGCCGCCGCCGCACAACCCCCGGCGCCCGGTGCGGGTGCTGGCCGGGCTGTACGTCGCCGGGGACCACCGGGACACCAGCACCGTGCAGGGCGCGCTGGTCTCCGGGCGGCGGGCGGCGCAGGCCGTGCTGCGCGACCTCGGCGTCCCGACCAACGCCCGGGAGGCCGAGGCGGCGGCCTGAGCCTGGCGGGGTCGGCCTGCGGGCTCCCCGTCCGGCTCCCGGCCCGTCCGGCTCCCGGCCCGGCGGGCTCCGGGTCCGGCTCCGGCTCCCGATCCGGCAGGCTCCGGGTCTGGCTCCGGGGACACGCTGACGACCTGCCGGTGGGTGACGGAGCGGCGACATGCCAGGATGCCGACATGACCGCTCATCGGATGATTTACACCGTACGGCCGGTTGCGCGGTGAGCGCCGCCGTCCAGCCGGTGGCCCTGATCCTGATCCCCGCCGCGGCCGTCGCCGCGCCGCTGCTCGCCGACCGCCTGCTGCGGTGGATCGCCGTCCCGACCGTCGTGTTCGAGATCCTGCTCGGCGTCCTGATCGGCCCCGACGTCCTGAACTGGGCGCACGTCGACGACCTGGTCAACGCGCTCTCCCAGTTCGGCCTGGCCATGCTGATGTTCCTGGCCGGGTACGAGATCGACTTCGCCAAGCTGCGCGGCGGCCCGCTGAAACGGGCGGGCACCGCGTGGCTGGTCACGCTCGTGGCGGCGCTCGGCGTGGGCGCGCTGGTCAACCGGGACCCGCTGAACGGCGCCTTCGCCGGGCTCGCGCTCACCACCACCGCCCTCGGAACCATCCTGCCGATCCTCCGCGACTCCGGCGAACTCCCCACCCCCTTCGGATCGTTGGTGATGGCCACCGGGGCGGTCGGCGAGTTCGGGCCGATCATCGCGATCGCCATCCTGCTCAGCGGCAACTCCCCGGTCCGGACGGCCGTCATCCTCGGCGCCTTCGCGGTGATCACCGCCGTCGCGGTCCTCGGCGCACGCCGCCCCCGGCCCGGCTGGGCCACCCGGCTCATCGAGCGCACCCTGCGCACCTCCGGGCAGTTCGCGGTCCGGGCGGTGATCCTGGTGCTCGCCGTCATGGTGGCCGCCGCGATCTGGCTCGACCTGGACATGCTGCTCGGCGCCTTCACCGCCGGGATCGTCTCCCGGCTGCTGCTCTCCGACATCCGCCGGGCCGAGGAGGAGGTGATCGAGGCCAAGCTGGAGAGCATCGGCTTCGGTTTCCTGGTGCCGGTGTTCTTCGTGGTCAGCGGGATGAACTTCGACCTGTCCGCCCTGCTGGACGACCCCGGCACGATACTGCTCGTCCCGGTGTTCCTGCTGCTGCTCCTGGCCGTGCGCGGGCTGCCCGCCGGGCTGCTCGCCCCGGCCGGACTCGGCCGACGGGACCGCACGGCGCTCGGGCTCTACGGCGCGACGGCGCTGCCGCTGGTCGTGGTGATCACCACCATCGAGGTGGACGACGGTCACCTGCCGTCCTCGACGGCCGCCGCGCTGGTCGGCGCCGGCTTGCTCTCGGTGCTGGTGTTCCCGCTGGTGGCGCAGCGGGTGCGCGGCGGCGTCCGGCCGCCCGCACCGGAGGCCGGGCAGCCGCGCGTCCGGGCCGAGAGCTGGTGAGCCGCTTCGCCCCCGCCCGTCGCCGAGGCGGTCCTAGCCGCCGCCGGGGCACTCGGAGCCGGAGCCGGTGCCGGGCGGACGAGCCCTTCGGCCCGGGGCGGACCCGGGCCGGACGGGTTTCCAGGGCCGCCGGGGCTCGCCCGACCGGCCCCTCTTCGACAGGTCCTCAGATCACGCCGGCCTGGCGGGCCGTCTCCTCGAAGGCGCGGGCCACCGGGCTGCCCCGGTAGGGGGTGAGGCGGCGGTGGAAGTCCCGGACGTACTCCAGCGAGCGGGCCGAGCGCATCTCCCCCGCCGCCCGCAGCGCGTCGGTGGCCATGGTGCAGGCCTCGTCGAGGTCCCCCATGCCGAGCCGGGCGGTGGCCAGCACCAGCCGGCAGAAGATCCGGCTGCGCGCGTAGGCGGGCGAGCGCAGCCGCAGCGACTTCTCGGCGTGCTGCGCGGAGGTGCGCCACTGCTGGAGGTCGCGGTAGCAGTGGGCGAACTCGTCGGAGAGCTGGGCCTCGTCGAAGTACCGCGCCCAGGAGGGCAGTTCGTCGCCGACCCGGGCCGCGGCCAGCGCCCGCTCGGAGCGCACCAGGGCGGTGGTGCAGGCCCGGACGTCGCCCAGCAGGCCGTGCCCGCGCGCCTCGGCGGCGTGCATCAGCGACTGGACCACCGGCGGCACGGCGGTGCCCACGCCCTGCTGGGCGACCCTGGCCAGTTGGACGGCCTCCCGGCCGTGGCCCAGGTGGACGGCCTGCTGGCTCATCGTCACCAGGACGTACCCGCCGAGCGCGCGGTCCCCGGCGGCCTGGGACAGGCGCAGCGCCTGGACGAAGTAGCGCTGGGCGAGGCCGTGCGCGGCGATGTCGAAGGACGTCCAGCCGGCCAGCCTGGTCAGGTCGGCGACGGCGCCGAACAGCGCCCGGCCGATCTGCTCGCCGTAGCGGCCGCGCAGCATCGGCTCGGCCTCGCTCTCCAGGTAGCGGACCAGCGCCTGCCGGGCGTGCCCGCCGCCGTAGGCGTGATCGAGCGCCCGGAAGAGGTCGCCGACGGCGCGGATGGCGGCGATGTCGCCGCGGCCGACCCGCAGGGCGGGGCGCGACTCGCGGGCCGGTTCGGTGTACGGCGGCTCGACGGCGGTCGGCGGGCGCCGGCTCTGGGTGGGCACCCGGCCGATGGTGGGCCCGGCGGGGCCGGCCGCGCCCGGCACGGGGCGCATGCCGGGGGCCCCGTGGTGGGCCTGGCCGCGCGCCGGGCTCGGAGGGGGAGCGCCGGGCGCGGGGGGCACGCTCTGGGCGGGCGCGGCGGATGCTGCGGATGCTGCCGTCACGGCGGATGCCGCGGTGCCGGTGGTACCGGCAGTGGCGGCGGGCGGACCGGTGGGCGGACCGGTGGCGACGTCGGGGCGGGCCATCGTCGAGCCGTCCCGGGCGACGCGCTCGTCCGTGCGGCCGATCAGCCAGTCCCGGCTGGGGACGACCAGGCCCGCCGGGGTGAAGGCGATCCGGCGCAGTTCGGACTGCGGGCCGTTGTCCTTGCGCCACATGCTCGCCACGATGTCCACCGCCTCCTGCGGGGTCTCGGCGAACTCCAGGCCCGCGTACACCGGGGCGCAGGCGTCCAGGCCGAGGTCCTGGGCGGTGAGGCGGCGGCCGAGGCGGCGGGTGAAGACCTCGGCGATCAGCGCGGGGGTGGCGCCGCGGGGCTGCTGGCCGCGCAGCCAGCGGGTGACCGAGGTCTTGTCGTAGCGCAGGTCGAGGCCGTGTTCCAGGCCCAGCTGGTCGACCCGGCGGGCCAGGCCCGCGTGCGAGAAGCCGGCTTCCTCGATGAGCGCGGCGAGTTGGCCGTTCTGCGGGGCCGGGCCGGAGTGCCCGGAGTGGCCGCCGACCGGCCCGGGGGCGGGGACGGCGGGTTCGTGCCGGTCGGTTGTGGCCTGCGCGGGCAGCCGCAGTTCGTCGGCGGTCGGGGCGTCGGCGGTCAGGGCGTCGGGGGCGTCCGGCAGGGTCCGGCCGACCGGGCCTCGGTGGTGGCCGAGCGGGTCGAGCGGTCCGTACGCCGGGCTGTCGGTTGCAGGCCGTTGGGGCATGTCAGTCAACACCTCTCGGACGTCGCACCGGGCTCTACCAGCACTTCGGCTGCCTGGGGCGGCGCCCCCTGTCGGGAATCGGCGTGAATGTAGCGAGCATTCGGGCGCTATGGGTGGATCTGACCGAGCAATCCTCCGAACGGGTGAAGCAACCGCGCCCATTGTGGGGAAGCGCGGTCGGCGCGGGTTTGGCCTTCCGCGGTCGAACCGTCGATCGGCCGTCATGGCGGTGAACACCACAGCCCACCGGGCTGCTGTGGTGGACCACCACATGGGAGCCGGGCCCCCGGATTTCCTAGCGTTCTCGGCCATGGACACCACTACAGCCCGCCCGCTCGACGGCCGGACGGCCCTGGTCACCGGGGCCGCCTCGGGCATCGGCCGGGCCTGCGCCGAGGCCTTCGCCGAGGCCGGCGCCCGGGTCTACGTCGTCGACCTCGCGGCCGGACCGGCCCGGGAGCTCGCCGAGCGGATCGGCGGCCGCGCCGTCGTCGCGGACCTCGCCGACCCGGAGGCCGTGGAGGCCCTGCCGGCCGACGCCGACATCGTGGTCAACAACGCCGGCCTCCAACACGTCGCGCCCGTCCACGAGTTCCCGCCCGACCGCTTCACCCTCATCCAACGCGTCATGGTCGAGGCGCCGTTCCGCATCCTGCGCCGCACTCTCCCGCACATGTACGAGCAGGAGTGGGGCCGGGTGGTCAACATCTCCTCCGTCCACGGCCTGCGGGCCAGCGCCTTCAAGTCCGCCTACGTCACCGCCAAGCACGCGTTGGAGGGCCTCAGCAAGACCGTCGCCCTGGAGGGTGCCCCCTACGGCGTCACCAGCAACTGCATCAACCCGGGCTACGTCCGAACTCCCCTGGTGGAGAAGCAGATCGCGAGCCAGGCGCTCGCCCACGGCATCCGCGAGGACGAGGTCGTCGAGCAGATCATGCTCGAACGCACGGCCGTCAAGCGCCTCATCGAGCCCGAGGAGATCGCCCAACTCGCCCTCTGGCTCTGCTCCCCGCCCGCCTCCTACATCACCGGCGCCAGCCTCCCCGTCGACGGCGGCTGGACGGCGCACTGAGCGGCGGCACCTGGCCGTCCTCCCCAGACCGACCCCCGGGACTATGTGGGCGGCCCACATAGTCCCGGGGAACGCGCCTCCCTACCTTGTGGCGACGTCCCTTGGGGCGGCGCCCCTCGGGACGACACTCCTCGGGGCGACGTCCCTGGGGGCGACATCCTCCCCCCGGCCCGGAAGTGGTGACCATGAACGCCTCCGCACCAGCCACGGCAGCCACCCGCTCACTCCCTCGGGTCGTGGCCGCCAGTCTCATCGGGACCACCATCGAGTGGTACGACTACTTCTTGTACGGAACAGCGGCCGCGCTGGTGTTCAACAAGCTGTTCTTCCCGAACACCGATCCGCTGACGGGGACGCTGCTGTCCTTCCTCACCTACGCGATCGGGTTCGCCGCGCGACCGATCGGGGCGCTGGTGTTCGGGCACTTCGGGGACCGGGTCGGGCGGAAGAAGCTGCTCGTCCTCAGCCTGCTGCTGATGGGCGGGTCGACCACGCTGATCGGGGTGCTGCCCACCTACAGCTCCATCGGGGCGGCGGCGCCGGTGCTGTTGACGGTGCTGCGCCTGGTGCAGGGCTTCGCGCTCGGCGGGGAGTGGGGCGGGGCGGTGCTGCTGGTGTCGGAGCACGGGGACCAGCGGCGGCGCGGGTTCTGGGCGTCGTGGCCGCAGGGCGGGGCGCCGGCCGGGAACCTGCTGGCGGCGGGGGTGCTGTCGCTGCTGACGGCGGTGCTGTCGGAGGACGCGTTCCTGTCGTGGGGGTGGCGGGTGCCGTTCCTGCTGTCGGCGGTGCTGGTCGGGGTCGGGCTGTGGATCCGGCTGGCGGTGGACGAGTCGCCGCTGTTCAAGCAGGCGCTGGCGGCCCAGCAGCAGCGGAGGACCGCCGAACAGCCTCCGCTGGTGGCGGTGTTGCGCAACCACTGGCGGGAGGTGCTGGTGGCGATGGGCGCGCGGATGGCGGAGAACATCTCGTACTACGTGATGACCACCTTTGTGCTGACGTACGCCGTCACCCACGCGCACTTCTCCAAGCAGACCGCGCTGAACGCCGTACTGATCGGCTCCGCGATCCAGTTCGCGCTGATCCCGCTGTTCGGAGCACTGTCCGACCGGGTCGGACGCAAGCCGGTGTACCTGGTGGGCGCGGTCGGGGTGGGCGTCTGGGCGTTCGTCTTCTTCGGGCTGGTGGACACCAGGTCGTTCGGACAGCTGGTGGTCGCGGTGACGGTCGGGCTGGTCTTCCACAGCGCGATGTACGCACCGCAGGCGGCGTTCTTCTCCGAGCTGTTCGCCACCCGGATGCGCTACTCGGGCGCCTCGATCGGGGCCCAGTTCGCCTCGGTGGCCGCCGGCGCGCCCGCGCCGCTGATCGCGACCGCGCTGCTCAAGGACTACGGCAACGCCACCCCGATCTCGGTGTACGTGGCGATCGCGGCGGCGATCACCGTGCTGGCGGTGCTGTGCGGGCGGGAGACCAGGGGCAGCGACCTGGCGGACGTCGAGGCGGCGGTGGAGACGGAGGCCGCCGCCGTGGCGGCCAAGCCCGCCACCGCCTGACGGCGGAGCCGCTACGATCGCGCTTCCGCCGGACCCGACGCCGATTGGCGGCACGCACCATGAACCACCCTCACGAAAGCGCCGCGCCCGCGCTGCGGCGGCTGCTCAACCTGCTCGCCTCCGGTGCCGCCACCGAGGACTTCGCCGACGTGCTGGCCGACGCCCGCCGCCGCGGGGCGCCGGCCGCCGTCCTCGCCGAGATCGACGACGCCACCTGGCAGGCCCTGCGGGTGCACCGCACGCTGCGTCAACACCGGCGCCGGGAGGCGGAGTTGACCGCACTGTTCGACACCGCCGGGGACCTCGCGGCCTCCCGGGAGCTGGACACCGTGCTCCAGGCGATCGTCCGCCGCGCCCGGATGCTGCTCGGCACCGACACCGCGTACCTGACCCTGCCGGACGAGGCCGCGGGCGACACCTACATGCGGGTCACCGACGGCTCGGTCTCCGTCCTGTTCCAGACCCTGCGGCTCAGTCTCGGCCACGGCCTGGGCGGCCTGGTCGCGCAGACCGCCCGCCCGTACGCCACCCCCGACTACCGCACCGACGAACGGTTCCACCACACCGGCACGATCGACGCGGGCGTGCTCGACGAGGGCCTGGTGGCGATCATCGGGGTGCCGCTGCTGCTCGGCGGCGAGGTCATCGGGGTACTGTTCGCCGCCGACCGCTCGCCCCGCGCCTTCTCCCCCGACGAGGTGGCGCTGCTGTGCACACTGGCCGCGCACGCCGCGATCGCCCTGGACACCGCCAAGTCGCTGGCCGACACCCAGGCCGCGCTCGCCGAACTGAACAGCGCCAACGAACTGGTCCGCGCCCACTCGGCCGCCGTCCAGCGCGCCGAGCAGGCCCACGACCGGCTCACCGACCTGGTGCTGCGCGGCGCCGAGGTTCCGGACGTCGCCGCCGCCGTCGCGGCCCTGCTGGGCGGCGAGATAGCGGTCCTCGACGCCGAGGGCGAGCCGCTGGCCGGGCGGTCCGCACCCGCCGGCGAGCTGGCGGAGGCGGTCGCCGCGTCCCGGGCCGAGGGGCGGTCCGTCCGGCACGGCGAGCTGTGGGTGTGCGCGGTGCTGGCCGGGCACGACGCCCTCGGCACCCTGGTACTGCGCGGACGCCCCGGCCTCGACGACGCGGACCGGCGGCTGTTCGAGCGGGCCAGCGTGGTGACCGCGCTGCTCCTGCTGCTGCGCCGCTCGGTGGCCGAGACCGAGAACAGGGTCCGTGGCGAACTGCTCACCGACCTGCTGACCGCCCCCGACCGCGATCCGGCCGGGCTCACCGCGCGCGGCCGCCGGCTCGGCGTCGACCTCGCCCGCCCGCACCTGGTCCTGGTCGCCGAACCGGCCGAACCCGCCGGGCCCCCCGTCCCCGACCGCGGCCGGCTGGCCGGCGCCGCCCGGCGGTACCTGTTCGGCTCCCGGGGCGTCAGCGCCGAGCACGGCGAGGCGGTGGTGCTGCTGGTGCCGGAGGCCGGCGACCCGGAGGAGGCCGCGCGGCAGGCCGCCGAGCGGCTGGCCCGGCTGGCCGGGTTCCCGGTCACCGTGGGCGCCGGCCGTCCGGCCGCCGGCCCGCCCGCGCTGGCCGCCTCGTACGCCGAGGGCCTGCGCTGCGTCCGGGCACTGCGGGTGCTCGGCCGCGCCGGGGAGGGCGCCTCGGCCCGCGCGCTGGGCTTCCTCGGGGTGCTGCTCGGCGACGGGCACGACGTGGACGGCTTCGTCGGCTCGGCGCTCGGCCCGCTGCTCGCCTACGACGCCCGGCGCGGCACCGAACTGGTCCGCACCCTGCGCGCCTACTTCGACTGCGGCGGCAGCCTCACCCGCGCCAAGGACGAACTGCACGTCCACGTGAACACCGTCGTCCAGCGGCTGGACCGGGTCGAGGCGCTGCTCGGCCCGGACTGGAACCACCCCGAGCGCTCGCTCGAACTCCAGCTGGCGCTGCGACTGCAACTGCTCGCGGGGGGCTGAGCGGTCCTCGCGGAGGACTGATCGACCTCCTTGCGGAGGGCTGATCGGCCCTTGCGGGCGCGGCCCGTGCGGGTGCCCGAACGTCCCGTACGGGCGGCTGAACCGTCCGTACGGGCGTGGGCGTACAGTGGCGAGGTTGGTCTCGAACGCCTGGCAAGGAGCGGCAGCGGTGAGCGAGAACGTGCGTTTCGTTCGAATGGGGACAGGCGAGGGCGCCATCGCCTACCAGGAGGCCTGGGAGGAGCAGCAGCGCCTGCACGCGCTGCGAGTCGCGGACGAGATCCCCGACACCGTGCTGCTGCTGGAGCACCAGCCCGTCTACACGATGGGCAAGCGCACCAACCCCGCCGACCTGCCGCTGGACGGCACCCCGGTGGTCGAGGTCAACCGGGGCGGAGAGATCACCTGGCACGGCCCCGGCCAGCTGGTCGGCTACCCCATCGTCAAGCTGCCCGACCCGATCGACGTGGTCGCCTACGTCCGCCGGCTGGAGGAGGCGCTGATCCGCGCCTGCGCCGGGTTCGGCGTCGGAACCACCCGGGTCGAGGGCCGCAGCGGCGTCTGGGTGCTGGGCGAGTCCATCCCGGACGCCGTGGTGGACCCGGCGCAGGTGGTGGACATCGGCAAGCTGACCCTGCGAATGGGCCTGCCGCTGGGCATCGACCCGCGGCTGGCCGGCCCCGAGTACGCGCCGTCCAACGCCGGCCAGCGCGGCGACGACCGCAAGCTCGCCGCGATCGGCGTCCGGGTCGCCCGCGGGGTCACCATGCACGGCTTCGCGCTCAACTGCGACCCCGACATGACCTGGTTCGACCGGATCGTGCCGTGCGGCATCCGGGACGCCGGCGTCGCCTCGCTCGCCGGTGAGCTGGGGCGCGACTTCACCGTCGGCGAGGCGCTGCCGATGGTCGAGCGGCACCTGGCGGACGTGTTCGCGGAGCTGCCCGAACCCGCGCTCACCCGCTGACCCGGGCCCGGGCCCTCACCCGGGTCCTCACCCGGGTCCTGCTCCGGATTCTTCCCCGTGTCCTGTTCCGGGTTCTCCCCCGGGAATCTACCGGCCAGTAGCTCTGTTGCCCTGCGATTGCGGGGCAACAGGCCGCGCAAAGGCCTTACAACCACAGGCGTACCCTGGGGGTACCCCGTCTAGTTCTAGGAGTCGCACGTGTCCGCTGTCGCGCCCGACGGCAGGAAGCTGCTCCGCCTGGAGGTCCGCAACAGCGAGACCCCCATCGAGCGGAAGCCCGAGTGGATCAAGACCCGCGCGAAGATGGGGCCGGAGTACAACGCCCTCCAGTCGCTGGTGAAGAAGGAGGGGCTGCACACCGTCTGCCAGGAAGCCGGCTGCCCCAACATCTTCGAGTGCTGGGAGGACCGCGAGGCGACCTTCCTCATCGGCGGCGACCAGTGCACCCGCCGCTGCGACTTCTGCCAGATCGACACCGGCAAGCCCGCCGAGTTCGACCGGGACGAGCCGCGCCGGGTCGCCGAGTCCATCGTCACGATGGACCTCAACTACGCCACCATCACCGGCGTCGCCCGCGACGACCTGCCGGACGGCGGCGCCTGGCTGTACGCCGAGACCGTGCGCCAGGTGCACGCGCTGACCGCCGACCGCGAGAGCGGCCGCACCGGCGTCGAGCTGCTGATCCCCGACTTCAACGCGGTGCCCGAGCAGCTGGCCGAGGTCTTCTCCTCCCGCCCCGAGGTGCTCGCGCACAACGTCGAGACGGTGCCGCGGATCTTCAAGCGGATCCGCCCGGCCTTCCGCTACGAGCGCTCGCTCGACGTCATCACCCAGGCCCGCGCGGCCGGGCTGGTCACCAAGTCCAACCTGATCCTCGGCATGGGCGAGACCCGCGAGGAGGTCAGCCAGGCGCTGGCCGACCTCGTCGGCGCCGGCTGCGAGCTGATCACCATCACCCAGTACCTGCGCCCCTCGCTGCGCCACCACCCGGTGGAGCGCTGGGTCAAGCCGCACGAGTTCGTCGAGCTCCAGCAGGAGGCCGAGGAGCTGGGCTTCGCCGGGGTCATGTCGGGCCCGCTGGTGCGCTCCTCCTACCGGGCCGGGCGACTGTACCGGCAGGCGCTGGAGCGGCGCGCGCAGGCCGCGGTCTGATCCGGCTGGGTCGGTTGGGGCAGCGGGGTCGGCTGATCCTGCCGATCCTGCTGATCCGGTGCTTTTGAGCCACCCGCATGCGGGCGAAGGGCGGAGCCTCGGCTCCGCCCTTGTGGTTTTCACCGCGCTTTGACTGCCTGGTCACCGCCTGGTAACACGGGATGGTGACGATGGACTCGTTGCGATCGTTCGATTCTTCTCAGCCACGAGGGGAGCTGTTCGGCATGCGGATGCGCATCCGGTCGGTGGGGGTCGCGCTGCGGCTCGCCGAGAGCGTCCTGCTGGCGGGTGGCCAGCAGCAGGCCCGGCGCAACGCCTGGGCGGCGGTCTGCGAGAACCGCCAGTACGCGGCGGACCGCCGCCACGACGCGCGGGCGGCGACGACGTCACCGCCACGACGGTGACGTCCCCGACGGTTCTCTACAGTTCTCCACGGTTCTCGACGGCGACGTTCTCGACGGCGACGTTCTCGACGCGACCGCGCCGGGGGCCGTTCGCCGTGGCAGACGGTCGCTGTGTGCGACGACACAGGGCACACGAGTCACGGATCGAGGCGAACGGGTACCCGGGCTTGGTTATCCCGTACCCGTGCCACGTACCATGAGCGTTATGGCGAGGGAAACATCCGAGAACCCCGGGCGACTGAAGCAGATCCGCCTGGCGTACACCATGACCAAGAAGGTCGACACCAAGATCGGCCTGATCATCGCCGGCGTCGGCCTGCTGACCTTCGGCGTGTTCCTCGCCATCGGCTTCGCAATCGACCACCCGATCTACCTGGGCATCCTGGGCTTCATCGTGGCCTTCCTGGCCATGGCGATCGTCTTCGGGCGCCGGGCCGAACGCGCGGCGTTCGGACAGATGGAAGGGCAGCCGGGCGCCGTTGCGGCGGTGCTGAACAACATCCGACGCGGCTGGAGCTCCAACTCCACCCCGGTCGCGGTCACCCGCAACCAGGACGCGGTCTACCGCGCGGTGGGCCGGGCCGGAATCGCGCTGATCGGCGAAGGCAACCCGAACCGGGTGCGCCAGCTGCTGGCCTCCGAGAAGAAGAAGATGGCCCGGGTCGTCGGCGACGTGCCGGTGCACGACATCGTGGTGGGTACCGGCGAGGGCGAGATCCCGCTCAAGAAGCTGCAGATCCACCTGATGCGACTGCCCCGCGCCATCACCGCGTCCCAGGTCACCGAGACCAACGACCGTCTGCGCGCCCTGGGCGACCTGCTCTCCAAGGCGCCGATCCCCAAGGGCCCGATGCCCAAGGGTGCCCGGATGCCCAAGGGCGGCCAGGCCCGCTGACGCTCCCCCGACCACAACACTGAACGGCCCCGCCGCGGAGATCCCGCAGCGGGGCCGTTCAGTGTTGTGCGGCAAGGTCGTCCGGCCCTGGATCCGGACTGGGTCAGGGCCTCGACAGATCCCGACTAGATCCGGACCTCGACGGTGCCGACCGCCTTGTCGTGCAGGCCGCGGGTGTCACGGTCCCAGACCAGCGGCGGCACCACCAGGCAGAGCAGCAAGGTGCGCAGCAGCACCTGCGGGATGGTCGCGCGGCCGCCGTCCAGGCGGATCACCCGGAGGCCGAACAGCCGCTTGCCGACGGTCGTCCCGGTGGTGGCGAGCAGCACCGCCGCGACCAGGAAGTAGAGCGGGCTGGTCCACAGGTTCGCCTCGGCCGGGCTGCCCTTGCCGATCAGCCCGTAGGCGATCAGCGCGACCAGCCAACCGTCCACGAACAGGGCGCCGATCCGGCGGCCGGGGCCCGCGATCGAGCCGGGGCCCTCCTTGGGCAGGCCGAGGCGCTCGCCGCGGAAGCCGAAGTCGGCCCCCATCTTCTCGGCGGCCGCCTTCGGGCCGTCGATCCACGATCCCAACGCTTCTCTGGTGTCCACGAATCCACACTAACCGGGCGACCCGTCCGGACCGCCACCGGCTCCCCCGAACGCCACGGGCGGGTGAATCGTGCCGCCGGAGCTTTCCAAGTGGTCCAGACCACTTGTGGAGAGCCGAGCCTGACGGCGGTACGTTTTGCCCCGTCCCGTACATCTTTGCCACCCGATCGGCGGGCGTGGTTAACATTTATGAAACGACCGGGTCACCGGCCAGAAACGGCCCGTTCCTAGGGTGAGCCACATTCGCACGCCGAGGAGGATGGATGTTCAACAACGCCGCCGAAGTGAAGCAGTTCATTCAGGACAACGACGTGAAGTTCGTCGATGTCCGCTTCTGCGATCTGCCTGGCGTCATGCAGCACTTCTCCGTACCTGCGGCGACCTTCGACCCGTCCGAGATCCTGATGTTCGACGGCTCGTCGATCCGCGGCTTCCAGGCCATCCACGAGTCCGACATGGCCCTGGTCCCGGACCTCGCCACGGCTCGGCTCGACCCCTTCCGGGTCGAGAAGCACCTCAACATCAACTTCTTCATCCAGGACCCGGTCACCGGCGAGGCCTACAGCCGCGACCCGCGCAACGTCGCCAAGAAGGCCGAGGCCTACCTCGCCTCCTCCGGCATCGCCGACACCGCGTTCTTCGGGCCCGAGGCCGAGTTCTACGTCTTCGACTCGGTCCGCTTCGAGACCAGCGCCAACGCGTCCTTCTACCACATCGACTCGGAGGCCGGCGCCTGGAACTCCGGCGCCGCCGAGGGCGACGTCCGCGGCTACAAGGTCAAGTACAAGGGCGGCTACTTCCCCACCCCGCCGGTGGACCACTTCGCCGACCTGCGGGCCGAGATGTCGCTCGAACTGGCCAAGTCCGGCCTCGAGGTCGAGCGCCAGCACCACGAGGTCGGCACGGCCGGCCAGGCCGAGATCAACTACAAGTTCAACACCCTGCTGCACGCCGCCGACGACCTGATGCTGTTCAAGTACATCATCAAGAACGTCGCCTGGCGCAACGGCAAGACGGCCACCTTCATGCCCAAGCCGATCTTCGGCGACAACGGCTCGGGCATGCACGTCCACCAGTCGCTGTGGACCGAGGGCTCGCCGCTCTTCTACGACGAGCAGGGCTACGCCGGCCTCTCCGACACCGCCCGCTACTACATCGGCGGCCTGCTCCGGCACGCCCCCTCGCTGCTGGCCTTCACCAACCCGTCGGTGAACTCCTACCACCGCCTGGTCCCGGGCTTCGAGGCGCCGGTCAACCTCGTCTACTCCCAGCGCAACCGCTCGGCCGCGATCCGCATCCCGATCACCGGCTCCAACGCCAAGGCCAAGCGCATCGAGTTCCGCGCGCCCGACCCCTCCTCCAACCCGTACCTGGCCTTCGCCGCCATGCTGATGGCCGGCCTCGACGGCATCCGCAACAAGATCGAGCCGCTGGAGCCCGTCGACAAGGACCTCTACGAGCTGGCCCCCGAGGAGCACGCCAACGTCCCGCAGGTACCCGCCTCCCTCCCGGCCGTCCTCGACGCCCTGGAAGCCGACCACGAGTACCTGCTCGCCGGCAACGTCTTCACCCCGGACCTGATCGAGACCTGGATCGACTTCAAGCGCACCAACGAGATCGCCCCCATCGCCCTCCGCCCCCACCCGCACGAGTTCGAGCTGTACTACGACCTGTAGAAGGTGCTCTGACCTGCGGAAACACGCCAATTCATAATCGCGTTTCCGTAGGTCAGCCATGCGCTGACCTACGGAAACGCCTGATGGCTGGCACTCGTTCACCCCTCGGCCGATCCCTCCGCAGGGGCGAGCGGGAGGACGTACTCCTTCGCCAGTTGCGCGAGGTGTAGCGGGAGGGGGTACGCCAGGGGCGGGTAGTCGTCGTGGTAGCGGAGTTGGTGGGTCAGGGTGGCCCAGTCGACGGGATGGTCTGCCGAGCGTTCAGAGGAACAGCAGCCGAGAACCGTAACCTCAAGAAGCCTGGGGTTCCAGGCCGTCTTCCCGGGCGCGGTCCGGCTTCCCGGAGTCGGGGCGAGCTTCATCAGCCCCTTCGGCCTTGCCGCGGTGGGTGGGGTGCTGGTCGTACTGGCGAAGATGCGGTTGTGGGGACCGTCCGACAGGGCCCAGACGCCTTCGGAGAAGCCGATCTTGGCCAGCTCGTCATGGGCGTACCACTCGGGTACTTCGCCCCGGCCGTTCTCGTCCCGGACCAGGACCATCCGCAGGTCGTTGCCGTAGGCCGTGAGTCGCTGATCCGGACCGGTGCCGAAGGCGAGCATGTCGCGGGTCAGCGCGCCGTTGCGCAGCCTCGGCCAGCACTGCCGGAGGTTTCCCGAGTTGACCAGCAACAAGGTCGGCCGGTCACGGAGTTGGAAGAGCACGGTGCGAATCTCGCGCTCCAGGTCCGTGGGGACCGTGCCGCCGGCCTCTACGAGAGACAGCAGCATGCTGGGGTAGGGCACCCACTCGGCCCGTCCCGTGTCCCAACCCTCGACCGTCCCCGGGTCTCCGTCGGAACGGACCCGCACCGCAACCAGGCGGCGGGCTGGGCTCCGGGTGGGCCCGTCCTTTGTGCAGCGCACCAGCCAGAGCGCGGCGTACTGCAGGTCCCCTGGGATACCGTCACCCGCCCGGTGGGCCGGCGGGCTGATCGCACCGAGCTGCCGGAAGGCGTCCAGCCAAGCCCAGTTGGCCCGGTGTTCCAGGGCCGCCGTCCCGGGATCGGGCAGGTTGATGAACTGGGTGAGCCTCCCCTGTCGCCCGCAGGCGAGGCGCAGCGCATGTTTGGGGTCGGAACCGGGCACCGAGGCGAAGTGCTCCTTCCCGGCGATCTCTGCGATCACCAGACTGACGCCGTCACGCGTCCGGTCATCCGCTTCCGCCACCAGGGCGCAGCGCTCAGTGATGGCCTCGGCCAGGCGAACGGCCGGGCGGCGCTTGCGGTCGGTGGAAAGCCGCAGGGCGCTCGCCAGCTCTCCGGCCGGCCTGGTCCGGACCACGATCCGGACGCCGTCGGCCGTCCAGCTGGTCGCGCCGCCCCCGTCGGTCCGGCTCCCCGGCACAAGACCGATGACCTTCGGAAGTGCCGCAAGGAGGGCGTCCCGGGTCTGCGGTGACTGCCAGAGGATCTCCACGTCCAGCGGTCGGCCGTCGAGAGCACGGCCCAACGCGGTACGGCGTGCCAGAGCCTGCTGTGCTTCCCTGCTGCCCGGCTCGCCCTTCTTTGCGGAGCGGGGCAGCAGGGAAGGGGTGTTCCGCCGGGTGACCCGGCTCAGGTCCGCTACTCGGCGCAGGACGGGGCTCAGCCCCTGCTCGATCCACGCGTCCAGTCCAGCCCGCTCCCGTGGCATCAGGCCGGCCCCTACCTCGTGCAGCCCGAGCACCGGGTGGTAGACGATTCCGGCAGCAACGTCCTGGCGTCCGTTGAGCCACTTCTCGGGGGAGGTGAACAGCTCCTCCGGCTCCGGAAACCGGCGGGTGATGTCGAGATCGGACAGGAGCAGGGCGGGGCTGCGCCGCTTCCAGGCGATTTCCTTGGACCTCCAGTCGTACCCCAGGGTGTTGACCATCAGCCGGTAGCCTTGGTCCGGCCCTTCCGGCCACGGCAGTGGGGTATCCAGCAGTACGGTCGCTCCGCCCAGCTTCCACCGGGGGATGTCCAGCCGGGTGGCCCAGCGACGCACCCCGGTGGTCACGTGGACCCGGAACCGCTGGGCGAACGGCACCGTATGGACGGTGACGGTCAGGTGGGCCGAGTAGTACCAGGTCTGCTTCCGGTGTTCGTACCGCAGCGGCGGCCAGGAGACCAGATCGACCCCGCCGATTCCGGAACTGACGACACGGAAGCGGAGACTGCCGCCACCAGTACGAAAAGGCGTGCCGGCCAAGCGGAAGGCAACCGCCTCGGGGAGCAGGCGGTAGAGCCTGGACAGAGGTTCCGCCGTACCGCCGGGGGACACGACCGTCTCTGTAAGGTCAACCCGTTCGGTCTCCCACTCAGGCAGGGATAGCCCCGTAGCTTCACACCCTGTCTGCAACTCCCGTTCCAGGTCGACCGCTTCGTCATCGCTGCTGGAAAGGGCGGCGGCCCAGGTGCCGATCAGCGGCGCGAGGACCTGCCGCGGAACGGGCTCGCGCGCGTAGAGCCAAGGCAGTCGGCCGTCGGCTCCGGCGTTGCGCCCAGTGGCCAGTACCCCCGGCGCCCAGGCCCGCAGCAGCGAGTGGAGCCGGGCTACGGGGAGGTGCGACTGGCCACCGCCGCGCGAACGTTTCTGACGATCCATCAACTCCTTTTGCAGGCCGCATCCGAGCTGCAGGACGTGCAGGTCTTCCTGCCAGGCTCCGTGTTCAGGGTTCGGCTCGTAAGCCACGGCACGAATGGCGTGATACATGGCAGTGCTCCTCGGTGAAAGGACACGGACTCGACGACTGATGCACCATCAAGCCGCTGGCAGCGGCTGGGCCAGGCAGCGACCGAGCATGCGCCACAGCGGCTGGTAGAGGGCCCGGACGATGAATTCGTGGTCGGCAGGTGTCGCCCCGTCCTGGAAGTACGGATCGAGGACCTCAAGGATGCTGTGCAGCAGGCTGGACTTCGCCGTGTCCGCGGCCGGCGGACACGACGCGCGGTTCGGGGCGAAGGCCGCGTCCACGAAGACCACACGAGCCGGGACACCGCCACGCACGAGCCGACCGATGACCTGCCACATCAACACCAGGATGTCCCAGGTGACCTGCGCTCGGTCCTCGTTGAGCCGGCTCCACGCCATGGACCGCTGCAGCACCCGGTACCAGCATGACCTCGCCTCCCGACGGACCGCTTCGGCGCCTGCCTCCAAACTGTTCCCGCTGCGCACCCACTCCCCGAACCGTCCATCCTCCTGGGCCCGCACGATCCAGTCGTTGACGGCATGCACCGCCAGTGACAGGTCGTCGGGGTGCGGGTTCGGACGGGCGAGGAAGTAGACCGACCCGATGGCCGCCTCGTCCCTGCGGTTGAGGATGTTGTGCCCGCGTTCCACCGAGAGCAGCGGCGCCACCAGGATGTCCGCCTGGAGGTCCCGCAGGCGTTCGACGTCGCCCCGGCGCAGGGTCCGGGCCCGCTGCGCGGACGGGGCCTCGTCCTCCTCCTCGATCTCCTCGTCATCCGAGACGAGGCAGAGCACCTTGTTCCGCCAGCGCTTGTTGAGGTTGTGCAGGGTGTCCGCCACCACGCGTGCCTCTTGGTAGCTGCCCACCAGCAGCAGGATCTGGTCGCGCTCCGGAGGGAGCGACAGCAGTTCCTGCTCCAGCGGCCCGCCGTCCTCGATGTCGTCCGCGCTGGCGCCGAGCCAGGTCGCGATGCGGCGCAGCTTGGCCGGCCGCTCCGCCGGGGCGCTGCCCGACACACGCAACTTCCCCTGGTCGTCGTCGATGAACTCGAAGCGCATCCCGCTCTCGGCGGCGATCCGCTCCATCGCCTCCGGCGGTGGCTCGATCACCACTCCGACCGGAACCTGGATGTGGTAGCGGCTGGACTGCCCCGCCCAACTGCTGCCGGACATGAGCAGCACGTGGGCACCGGGCCGGCCGTCCACTGCGGCCAAGCCGGGCATGACCCGCAGCAGTTCACGGCCGACCCCGCTGCACCGGAAGAAGGTCAGCTCCCCGCTACGGACCCCTTCGCCGTCCTCGCCGTGCACCAGGAACTGAAAGCCGAGCACGTTTCCCATCGGCGCCTCGGGCACCATCGGGGCGTAGTCGTTCGGCCGTCGGTACATCTCGCTGAAGCCCAGACTGAGTGCGGCTTCGACCCGCGGCCACATGGCGTTGATCAGCGCCAGGCGCGGTTCCAGGGCGCTCAACAACAAGGTGAGTTCGAACCGATCGGCCATGCTGTCGCACCATTGCCCGGGGGTCTGCGGCGGCGGGGCCTCCTTTCCGACTCGCTTGCCGCTGCGCTGCCGGCACTGCCGCGCCTCCTGCTTCGCCTGCCAGGCCGCGAACCGTTCCTGGTACTCCGCCTCCTTCTCGGCCATGAAGGCCTCATCGAGCTGGAGCAGGGACTTCACGACGGCCAGTAGGCGGGCCCGGGTCCGCTCCGGGTTCCCGGTGTGCAGCAGTTCGTTGAGCAGCACCGTGAGGTGCGAGAAGTCCACCTCGGTGTGCCGGGCGCGGTCGCCGAACGGGTTGTCGCGGAAGGCCTCCAGTAGGTTCTGGAGCTCCTCCAGCGGGGCACGGTGCGGGTGGTCCTCAGCCGCGTCCTCAGGCAGGGGGAATCGCTCGTCGAGGATGTCCAACTGGAGCGTCCAGGCGCTGAAGTAGCCGCGCCCCACCCATTGGCGCAGTGGATACTGGGCCACCAGCATGGCGTGCAGCCGGTCGGTCGCCGCCACTACGGTGTTGAGCGCGGCGGAGAAGATCGCCACGTCTCGGTCGGACAATTGGGTGCGACCACTCGCGGCGAGTTCGCGGATTTTGTGCCGGCTCAGCCAGTCGATCAGCCCCCGCTCCTTGTCGGCGGCCAGCAGCACCGCGGGGGCGAAAGTCTGGTCAAGTTGCATCTGGATCCGGTCGGCCTCGTCGATGATCACCAGATCGCTGCGCCGGCAAGCGAGTTCGAGGTAGCGGATGCGTTCCCCGTTCTGCGGGTACGGTGGCGCGGAGTCGATCAGGCTGGGCAGCGTGGCGACCCAGATGGCCGCCTCGACCAGGGCCCGCGCACCATGGTGCCGGGGGCAGGCGGACCAGTACGGGCAGGCCAGGTTCTGTTTCTGCCACTCCGAGGCGTGGGCGCGCCCGGTCCGCCGGTGCGGGTCGGACGGTGGGCGTAGCCGGCTGCACGGCGACTCGCCGAAGGCGAGCGGCTCGCCGTTCCCGCCGCGCAGCTTGAGGTTCAGCACGCAGGACGTCCCCAGGTAGGCGAAGGCCGGGTCGTCGTGCGCCAGCAGTCGGTGTTCGCCGCGGCCGGCCAGTCTGCGGTGCAGCCGCTGGGCGTGGCGCTCCCGGCCGGAGGAGCCGAGCACCGGCGCCGCCGCGCCACCGGTGTACCGGTTGTAGAGCTCGACCAGCTTCAGGACCTCGGCCACGTCGGAGACCACGACGGTAGTCCGCCTCCGGCGCCTGGCCAAGTGGACCGCGATAATGTCCCGCAGCGTGCTCTTGCCCGCCCCGACGATGCCGAGCAGGTGCTGGATCCCGTCCACGGTGAACTCCTCGGACCCCCGGAAGACACCGAGCTCCGCCGTGGACATCTCGAACCCTCGCAACCGCCCCGCCCAGCTCAGGTCCTTCGCCTTGTCGAAGCGCCGGTCCACGGCGTCCATCACGGCTGCGGTGCGTGCCAGGTCCTTCAACCGGAAGGTCAGCGGCTCACCCCCGCCGGCCGGGACCAGATCCACGTCGTGGACCACCATGGGCGCCGGGGAGACCTCCGGCAGGTCGACCACCGCCAGCGAGCGGCCGACCGGGAAGGCGTGTGGCCCCGGACCGGCGACCGGAAGCCTCCGACCCGCCAAAGGTGGTGCCACCGACAGCAGCTGGTCGTAGGTCTGCCACCGCTCTGTTCCCACCGAGACCTCCCGGCGGACCGCCTCGGTGTCGGCGTGCGCCACGTCGTAACCGCGTAGCGCCGGGTCCAGCTGCTGGTAGCGCTCCAGGGCCTCCCGCCAGGCCCTGCGCCGGGCCAGGGTCCAGAGTGAATACCTGGCGACTTTGAGGGTTCGATCGGCATCCGGCGGCAGCGGAACCTGATAGGCCTTGGCGAACCCGTACCCGCTGAACAGCACCCAGGCCTGGGCCGCCGGGGCCTCCGGCATCAGCCGGTGCTGGAGGTACAGACCGAGTTCGACCTGGCAAAGGAACTCCGCCGTCGGTCCGGGCAACTTCGGTCGGGCGTAATGCTGGAGCTCCCGAACCGTCCTATGCAGGATCGGCGTCAGACTGCGCACTTCCTTCTCCCCTCATCTCTGTTTCGCCGAAGGCTCGTTCACCACGGAGCCGGGCTCCCAGATCGCCCGGCCCGGTCAGCAGGACCTGTTCTGGGGCGGACAGCGCCTGGGTGAAGGCGTTCCGGTACCGGACGACGCCGGCGAGGTCCTCCGGCACCACCACCAGGACCGGCCCCGTGGCACCGCTGAACCGCTCAGCCAACAGCGCAGGCTGAACCCGGTCATGAATGTGTAGTTGGCGGACCGACAGCCCGGCGCCCTGGAGCCGGTACGCGCTCAGCTCATTCGGCAGGGCCTGGTAGCCGACGGCCGCGCGGTCCAGGTCGGCCAGGACCGCCTGCTCCAACCGGAACGGGAGCGACAGGAAGGCCCGCAACGGCCTGCCCAGCAGCAGGACGCCGTCCGTCGTGCGGATCAGCTCCATCGGGATCCCATGCGGGCAGCTCTCGCCCTCGCACCAGGTATCCGACCCGGACACCGCCCCCTGGTCCGGCACCCGACGTCCCCCCAGCAGGGCCGGCAGCCGGCAAGTACCGCAGCGCAACAGGGTGCCCTCGACGGTCAGAGACTCCGGCACGGGACGGTAGAGGTCCTTGACCCGGGACCAGATCTCCTTGCTCCAGCTGCGCTGGAAGCGGTCTCCATGACGCACCACCGGATTGAGTGCCAGGAACCGCCGGCTCTTGTGAAACCGCTCCATCGAGCCGCACCGGCCAGCCAGTTCGCTCAGCAGCACGTGAGCGGCCTTCTCCGGACCACCCTCCGCGCCCGCGGAGGCCAGCTCCAGGCAGGTGCGGGTGGGCAGCAACCCGTTCCGGTCGACCAGGGCCGCGTCCGGGAAGACCAGCGCGGGTGGGACCTCGAAAGGCCGGTCGCCGGCCAGCGTGCAACGACACCACTCGATCAGCTCCGGCAGGCTCTTCGGAGGCACCAGGCCGAGGCCCATACAGTGCAGCACCATCCGGTCCAGTACTCGCTGCGCAGCGGGCGGGTAGGGCAGCAGGAACGACCTGAGACCGACCTCCTCCCCCAACTCGCATACGACTTCCGCAAGTTCACGGAGCAATGCGATTCCGTCCGACGTCATCGGGCCGCCTGGAAAGCCGGTCCGCTGGAGCACCATCGCGCCGTCTCGCACCGGGCACAGGCCGGTCCGGGACGTGGCGCGTAGTCCTCGTCCCGGAGCCAGCGGTCCACCAGCCCGCGCACGACCTGCTCGGCCGCGGCCCGTACTTCCAGGACGAACGGATCGATGATCTCCAAGTCCGCGCCGCCCGGCCGCAGCACCTCGAACTCGATCCGGGCCCGGTCCGACGTGCCGGCCAGGTCGCCGCGGGCGAGCAGCAACACGGCCAAGGCCAGTTGCGGGTACTGCTCCAACAGCGGGCGGTCGAAGGACCGATCGCGCGCCGCCGTCTTGGTCTCGCGCCACACCCAGGCACCGCCGTCCCGGTAGAGCAGGTCGGGCCTGGCGACCACCACCACGTCAGCGGCGGTGTCGTGGCGCACCACCCGCGGCTCGTTGCGGACATCGGTGGCGTCCCGGACCAGCCGCATCGGACAGACCGCAGCGTGGCCGCGCAGCAGCTTCGCGCCGAGCGCGCGCTCGGGCTCGGGCAGTTCGAAGCCTTCGGGCACCCACTGCTCGGGGACCTTCACCGTGCACGGGCGCGGTGGACCACCGCCGTGGCGCTCGGCGAGGTACGCGTGCAGGGCGCGGCCACGATCGACCGCCGCGGCGTGCTCGACGTCGTCCGCAGCCGGCAGGTGCAGCCGACGCATGTGATCGCGGGCCGGGCAAGCCCTGTAGTTCCGTCCATTGGTGACGGACCACCAACGCTTGGTCCGTCCCGGCTCGTCGATCCCCAGCAGGCCGGGAGCGCGGCGCAGCACCGGACAGGCGGAGACGTACGGGCAGTCGGCGCAGGAGGCGCCCGGGCGGTACTCCTGGCTGGCCAACAACGCGGTCAACGCGGCGCGACCGTGTGCACGGTAGTGCGCGAGCGACTCCTCCCGAGTGCCGTCGAAGAGCGGGCGGACCCGGCCGTCCAGCAGTGCGAACTCAACGATCCGCACGCGCTCCGGCCGTGGCCCGGGGGCACCCTCGGCGAGCACCAGAGCAGCCGCCGCGACGAAGCTTTCCGGCGGACGCTGCCGTCCCAAGCGATTGACAGGCAAACGCAGTTCGCGCACCGTGCCATCACGGGACTGCAAGCACCGGCCCCAGACCGTCAGGTGGTACTCGTCCGCACCCGAGGAACTGGTACCGGTCACCAAGTGGCTGTAGCGCCAAGGAGTTTTCACGTCTGACAGCAGGAGATCCGGGTCCTCCGGAAAGGCGGCGGTGTAGCTCGCCACCGCGTGCGCTGTCCACTGACGCAGGCCATCATGCAGCGGCTTCGCGGACCGCGGCTCCTCGGCGGGCTCGCCCGTGGGCTGGCTGAGGGCGTCACATGCGGCCATGAAGGGGCCGAAGGCGAACTGTTCCAACCGCTCTTGGCGCCGACGGCCGGCCTGCACCGGCTGGTAGCCGCGCGCCTTGAGCGCGTCAGCGGCCGGACAGCGGAAGTCGCCGCCCTTGAACATGCCGACCGACACCCTGATGACGTTGGAAACACGGCGAACCCCGTCCGGGGGTAGCCATGAGTCAGGCATTATGACTCCATATCTGTGGAAACCGGAGCCCTGCTGACATGCTCGGAAATCAGCCGGACTCCGAACAACGACAGGACGGGAAGACGACCATGACGCGACGGATCAAGAAGTTCGGCGCAATCGAAGACCACTACGAACTGATCGAACACATCGGCGGGGGTGCCCAAGGAGATCTCTACCTCGCCCATGGCCTGGGAACCGGGGAACAGGTAGCCATCAAGATCCAGCGGGAGCAAGAGTTCGAATCGGAGCGGAGCTTCGCCGAACTTGCACGTGAACTCACCCGCGAAGGGGTCTTCAGCCACCTGGTCTCCGACGGTCCGGGCGGAACGCTGCAGTTGTTCGGAATGGGCGAATACCAAGGTCGGCGCTGCATCGTCATGGAGTACGTCGACGGCGTCCTGCTGTATGACCTGATGACGGATTTCCGGCCGATCAAGGATGTAGCCACCGTGGCCTCGATCACCGGCCAACTCTGCGAAATCCTGGACGATGTCCACCGCAAGGGATTCGTCCACCGTGATCTGAAGCCCGAGAACGTCATGGTGGAGCACTCCGGGCGGGTGCGGCTGCTCGATCTCGGGCTCAGCGTGCTGGCCCGCCAGGGCACCCGGCACGGCTGCGGCACGATCGGCTACGCGCCCCCCGAGCAACTCACCGCGACCGCCGACGGAGTGACCGCGCGGGCCGACATCTTCGCACTCGGCTGCCTACTCCTGGAGATGACCGTCATGCAGCTCCCCTACGGCGGGACGAGGGCGGGGATCACCGCCACCCCTCCGGTCGTCCTGCCTGCGGATCGACTCGCCCTCGTGCCGACGCCTTTCACCGCGCTCGCCCTCTCGATGGTGGAGTTCACGGCGGAGAAGCGCCCCGCCTCGGTGCGCGAGGTGTTCGAATGCCTCCGCCCGCACCTACCCACAGTCGACGGGCCCCGACCCGTGAAACCGCTCCGGCCCGACCCGACGGAGTACTACCGGACCCGGCCGCCCAGGTGGTGAGGCGGTGACGGCCCCGGGCCGTCACCGCAGTGACTCCAGACGGTCGCGCACCTCCCGGAGATCCCCTCTGCCCATCAGCTCGCGCAGCACCAACACCCGTTCCAGTGCCGACACGGCCTCGGCCGCCCGACCCAGCGCCACCAGGGCATCGGTATGCAGGCACAGCGCCCTGTCCTCATCGGTCCACGAGCCCAGATCGCGGTAGATGTCGACGGCCTGCTGGAACAGCACCAGCGACGACTCCCTCTCACCCAGCGCGAATCGGACTCCGGCCAGGGTGCGCAGCACGTCGGCCCGGCCGCTGCGGTCTGCCGTCCGGCGCACCAGGTCGAGCGCCTCGTTGCAGAGCCTGAGGGCTTCGTCGTGCTCCCCGCGGTCGTGGTAGAGCGTCCCCAATCCGTTCAACGCGGCCGCCGCCCCCGCGTCGTCGGCCAGCTCCCGGTACAGCTCCAACGCCGACCGATGGCACTGCTCCGCGTCCGTCTCCTGTCCCTGTTTGCGGCGGGTGAGCGCCAGGGTGTGCAGGGATCGGGCCAGGCTCAGCCGCCCACTCGGGCTGCTGTCCCGCTTGCTCAGCAGCACGGCACGGGACAGATGGTTGGCGGCGATCTCGAAGCGGCCCTGACGCCAGCGGGTCCCCGCAAGCATCCGGAAGATCATGGCTTGGTCGACCGGGGGTGCGTCGTTCCGCTCTGCGGCCTCGCTGGCCCACGTGAGACCCCGCTGGGCGTCCTCGAAGCGATGGCGGCGCCATTGGTAGGTGACCAAGGCCATCGGCAGCAGCCACATGTGGCGTCGGCTTCCGCGCTCGATCGACAATTCGACTCCGCGCATGGCTGCTTCGTACTCGTCGTCGAGGAGGGCCAGCGCCCGCTCCAGGTCCTCGGGCTGGACCACCGTAATCCCTTCCGGCTCTCCGACCGGCAGCCATCGCTGCCCGTCCAGCCACCGGTCGCAGGCCCAGACGTAGTGCAGTTGGTGTTCCAGGATCTGCCAGACGGTGGCCTCCTCGAACCTGGGGGACGAGGTCAGGGCCGGAGGTCGCACCTGTTGGCGGGCGAAGGTCCGCACCAGGTTGTGCAGGCGGTACCGGCCCGACTGCAACTCCACCAGGTGCGCCGCCCGCAACTCCTCCACCGCCCGGTCGGGGTGCACGCTCTCGGCCGCCGAACCGAGATCCATCACCGCATCCCAGCCGATCGACGGCCCAGGATGCACCGCGAGCTGCCAGAGCAGACAACTAGCTTCTTCGGAAAGGGCGTTCACTGAGCAGGCCAAGGCCGCCCGAACGGACAGGCGGGCCGGCGGGTGTTCCAGGGCATCGAGCCGTCCCTCCTCCTTCGCGAGTTGTTCGCGCAGGTGGCGGATCGCCCTGGCCGGACGGCCTTCCAGGCGCCGAGCGGTCACGGTCAGCGCCAATGGGTTGCCGCCGCACACCTCGACGAGATCCTCGACCTCCTGGGTGAACATCCGACGATCGGATGGAGAGATGTCTTCCTGAAGCAGCTCCGCGGCAGCCTCGTCGTCGAGTTCACCCAGAGCCCAGAGCTTCACCTCCTGGCGGGCACGGAGCATTTCCGGCCTCCGGCGGCTGGTGATCAGCACCGCACTGGGCCCGGTTCCTGGCAGCAGCGGCAGCACCTGCTCGTCGTCCCAGGCGTCGTCGAGCACGATAAGCACGGAGCGGCCCGCCAACACCGAGCGCAGCGTCGCACTCTTCTGCTCCAATCCGACCGGTGAGTAGGGCAGCGGGAACTCCGCCAGGAACTTGTCGACGACGCGCTCGGGATCGGCCGGTTGCTCTCCTTCCCCCGGGAATCCGCCGAGTTCGGCGTAGAGTGCCCCGTCCGGGAACGCCTCCCGCAGCCGATGCGCCACGCGGTTCACCACCAGGCTCTTCCCGATGCCGGGCATGCCGCAGACCACGGCCACGGTCGGCCGGCCGGAGTCCTGCTGCCGCAGCACCGCCGCCACCACTTCACGGATCACCCCGTCACGGCCCAGTGCCGATCGTCCGAGAGGCGGCAACTGACTCGGCACGGAGGTCAGCGCGGTGGCACCCGATCGTGGTGCATTCCCCTGCAACTCGTCGATGACTGCCTGCAGTCCCTCGTCCGGACGCCTGAAGCGACTCTTCCATTCCTTGATCACCCTCTTCAGTCCCGCCGACGTCAGCGAGCGGCCGTGTGCGATCAGGTAGTAACGCAAGGGCCAGTCCTCCTCCGGCAGGCTGCGGTACCACCGGTCCGTCTCCGTGCGCAGCCAGTCCTCCATTCCAGCCCGCCGAGCGGTCTCCAACTGGGCTTCCACCACTGCCCGCCGTTCCCGCCGCAGCTTCGCCCGGCGCTGTACGGCCCATTCCCCCTTCAGGCCGCTCAGCGGAACCAGGTCGCCCCACTCCCCCAGGGCCGCGGTCAGAGCATCGACCCTGTCCTTCCCGAACAGCCGTTCCGCGTGCTGCACCTGGTCTCGGAAGCGGTAGAGATCAATCCGATCCCTCGGTAGATAAATGGAACAGATTCCCGATTCCATGCGCAGCGATTCCTTCCCCAGCCCCAATGCCTTCCGCAGCACGGTCATGACCTGGTCCAGCCGATCCCGCCCGAACTCCTCCGCGGGCCACAAGCAGGCGAATACCTCGCGCGCGGGACACCGACCGCCCGGCGACGTCACCAGCAAGGCGAACAGGGCTGCTGGCTTTGTGGATCCCATTACGGTCGGACTACTCGATGAATTTGATGGCCCAACACTCACCACCCCAAGCACTCGTCCATCCATGTTCGATTCCTCCGCTTCACGGTGATCGTCTCGGCCAGGGCTGTGGCACCACAGGGATCTGTGCGTTTCCGAGCGCCGGTTTACACGGTTGCGCTACTTCGCGCCCCCTCAGATCGAACTCAGAGTTTCCTCAGTTCCGCGCCCACCGAGCTCCTCGCCGGCTGGGCACCATGGCGTCAGTCGCTCGCCGAACCCGGCGACGACGGCTCGACCACGGAAAATGTCAGAAAAGGAAGGACGAGACCATGAGCAACCGCCTGCCCGCCCGCCGAGGGGGTCGCACCAAGCGGACCTCCGGCGGGTTCCCGCCGACCGCCAAGCGTCGGACCCGCGAGAAGGAGCTGCCGCCGGCGCCGGCAGCGCTGCCCGACCCCGCTCCGGACAACCCGTCACCGCCGGAGGTCTGAGACCTCCGGCTCAGGCCGAATCGGGGTGCCCGCCGACGGGTGGGCACCCCCTCCGGGAGGACTTTTCGTCCTTCCTACCGTTTCGGCCCGCCTAGTTCACGGGCTAACACGCGGTACCACTGCGTAGCACTCGGTACCACTCAGCAACAGTTCCACAGAACAGCCGCACCGAGTCCAGGCGGGCGGCAAGAGAGGACTGCACCTTGACCGTTGCCGGCGCCAGCAGCGTGTTCGCTGCCGTAGCACGGTACTTCGACAACCCCCGGGCACAGGAGGTCCGGCTGACCCTCCACCCGAACGGCGAGCCGCCGGTCCTGCTGAGCCCCGCTCAGGCGCGCGACGCCATCTACGGGACGGTCCAGGACCCCGCTCTGGTCACCGAGATCTGGCGGGCGGCCCTGCGCGCTGCGCAGACCGAGCACGGACCCGCGGAGGAGTGGCGACTCCTGTTGGTCTGGTTGGCCCTGCCGAGGCTGACCGGAACCGCCTTCCGCATCTGCCACCGGATGCGGGCCGACCGAGCCGATGTGGAGGCGGAGATGGTGCTGGGCCTTCTGGAGGGTCTGCGGACCGGCGAACCGCCGTCGGCGCTGTCGGTCGACGCCCTGCTCAAGGCCGTGTGCAGCAGGGCGTGGCGGCTCGCGCGGGCGGGGCGGCACGAAACCGCGTGCGCCACGCTGGAGCAGTGGGTGGACGATAGCGGCGGCACGGCGGCGTGTGACGGACCGGAGGAGGACGACCAGGTACAGCAGCCCCAGGTCGAGGTCACCCGGCACGAACGGGTCGGCGGACTGCGGGCCCAGCTGCGCTTCACCATCTCCCCCGAGCGCCTGAGCCAACAGGCTCTGACCGCACTCACCGAGGAGGCCGAGCGGCAGCAACTCAACCGCCGGGCGCGGCATGTCAAGCGGCAGCGCCACGCCAACAGCGCCTCCCCGCACCGAGGCGCGAGGCACCTGTGAGCCCCGCGAAGCACGGCCAGCTGAGCTTCATGGAGGCCTTCAACCTGCCGGTCGTGGTCGACGTGCCGACCGCCGCCCGAGCCCTGGGCATCTGCCTGGCGACCGCCTACCGGTTGGCCCGTCAGGACGCCTTCCCGTGCAAGATCTTGCGGATCGGCACCCGCTACCGCGTTCCCACCGTCGAACTCATGCGAGCCATCGGCGTTGACGAACGTGCCGTGTACACACTGGACCACCGCGCCTGAGCCCGAGCCACCTCACCCGCGCGAGTTCGAGTTGTACGACGATCCGCAAGGGCTCTCTGGCCTACGGGAACCCGGGTAGGTAGCTTGCGTCTGTGCAGGTCAGCGAGATCGCTGGCCTGCACAGACGTAGTCAGTACGGAAGCTCCCGCCACTTCAGCCCGTCGTGATGCGCGGTGGGGCTCTCGATTGCTTCTTGTGGCGGCCCTCGGGCGGGTGGGGCCGATCGGGTGGAAGTGGGGGGTTGTGCGTTGCGTCGGGGGAGGGACGGTCGGACGGTCGGATGAACTTCCGAGATGCGCATTCACTTCCGGACCGGGCGGATCGCCTCGGTGCTGGCCCTGCTGGCCGGTTCGCTGCTCGGCAGCAGCGTGCTGGCGCCGCCGGCCCAGGCCGCGATCTCTTTCACCAAATCCGTCGACAAGGCGACCGCCTCCCCGGGGGAGAACGTCACCTACACCCTCCGGTACACCTGTTCCATCACCGAGTGCACCGACGGGCGGATCACCGACACCCTGCCGTCGAACATGCAGTTCGTCGGCTGGACGCCCGACCCCTCCTCGGTGGACCAGGCCGCCTCCACGGTGCCCGCGGCGGGCGCGATGGGCGGCACCATGGACATCAGGCTCAAGGACCTCAGCCCGGGCACCACCGCCACCATCACGGTGACGATGAAGTACCCGAACTTCACCACCCCCGACGGGGCGGCCTCCACCAACTCGGCCACCATGACGGCCACCGGTGAGCCCAGCCAGACCGCCACCGCCGACACCAAGGCCCAGGTGCAGCCGCAGTACACGGTGACCAAGGGCATCCAGACCTCCAGCAGCGACGGGCGCACCGTCACCTACCAGTTCAGCGCCTGCGCCACCGACCTGGTGCCCAACGTCGACCTGGACACCAGCCGGCTGCTGGACACCCTGCCGCCCGGCGCCGTGGTGGACACCGGCCGCTCGCCCGGCTGGAGCCAGGTCGCGCCCGGCCCCAACACCTGGGGCTACGACATCGGGGAGTTCCGCTCCGGCAACGGCCGCGGCGGCTGCCGGCTGCCGGGTGTGCTGGTCGTCAACTACCCGGAGGCCGACTTCCCGGACGGGACGACCTCCGACAACACCGTGGACCTGTACGGCGACCCGATCGGCCCGGACGCCGAGCGCGAGCTCGACACCGCCGGCACCACCACCGGTCAGTTCCGGCCCCCGGCCACCGGTGTGATGGTGACCGCCAGCAAGGTGTGGCGCGACAGCGTCGCCTCCGGCGACCTCGACTCCTTCAGCCTGTCGGCCACCAACACCTCCGGCCCGGCCACCAGCCTGACCATGACCGACCCCGGCGCCGGCACCACCGACGGCCTGTACAACTGGCTCTTCCCGCAGTCCCTCCAGCTGGAGCCGTGGAACCCGACCAGCATCGGGCTCACCCTGCAGTACCGCCTCGACGGCGACCCGACCTGGCAGACCTTCAGCCCGTCCAGCCCGCTGGACGGGTCCAGCGCCCGCCGGATCACCTTCGTCCAGGGCGCCGGCGACCCGACCCGCGACGAGCTGGGCATCCCGGCCGGCCGCCGGCTCGACGGCCTCAGGTTCACCTGGGACGGCCCCATCCCGACCGGCTGGAGCCCGGGCAACTCGGTGCAGGTGATCACCCAGGTCGTCACCCCCGGCCACGACGGGCGCCCGGCCCCCAGCCCGCTGACCAACTGTCTGGACACCACCGCCGGCGACGGCACCAGCACCTCCGCCGCCAACGCCTGCGCCTCGACCACCGTCACCGCCGCGACCAACCTGGGCGCGGCCAAGACCACCGTCGCCGGCGAGCTGTCCGCACCCGGCGGCATGGCGACCTTCCAGGTGATCCCGTACAACCGCAGCGGCCGCGACCTGACCCGCCCGCTCGTGCTGTACGACGTGCTCCCGGCCGGTGTCGTCTACGTCGAGGGCTCGGCCCGCCCGGACCCGAACTACCCGGACGCCAAGGCCCCCCAGTCGATCACCGTCACCCCCGGCCCGGACGGCCGCCAGATCGTCCGGATGGAATGGCCGCCCGGCGCGCCCGACATGACGTACCTGCACGACGCGCTGGCCTACCGGATGCTCTTCGACGTCCAGGTGGCCAGCAGCATCCGCTCCGGCGAGCTGACCAACGACATCTACGTCACCGTCGACCAGCCGACCGCGCCGGTCTCCTGCATGTTCTCCGGCTCCGACAGCGGCAGCACGCCGGACGTGCTGGACCTCAACGGCAACGGCGACACCTCCGAGCTCATGTGCCACGCCTCCTCCCAGATCCAGGTGGACGTGCCGAGCGTGCTGCGCTCGTACAAGGAGGTCATGGGCGACCTGGACGCCGACTACGTCAGCATCGGCAGCGCCACCCCCGGCGGCCGGATCTCCTACCGGATGACCGTCCGCAACGACTCGCCCGACCCGGTCACCGACTTCATCGCCTACGACAAGCTCCCCACCCCGGGCGACAACTACGTCCTCACCCAGGACGCTCCGCGCGGCAGCGCCTGGACCCCGTCGCTGAGCCAGCCGATCACCACCAGCGACCCGACCGTGGGGATCGAGTACACCACCGACCCCAACCCGTGCGTCGACGCCGCCCTGGTCAACCGGACCGGCTGCAACAGCGGCGCCACCTGGAGCAGCACCTTCCCCGGCCCGGGAACGGCCACCTGGTTCCGGGTCCGCCGCCCCGGCAGCCTGCCCTCCGGCGAGGCCTTCACCCTGACCTGGCCCATGGTCGCCTCGGTGGACGCCCCCGACGGGGAGTACGCCTGGAACAGCTTCGCCTTCACCGCCACCGACGCCAGCGGCCGCCAGCTGCTGCCCGCCGAGCCGGCCAAGGTCGGCGTCGCCGTCAAGCAGACCAGGCCCTCCGACAACGCGCTCGGCGACTTCGTCTGGCAGGACGTGGACAGTTCCGGCATCCAGAAGCCCGGCGACCCGGGCATCGCCGGCGTCACGGTGAAGCTGCTCGACGGCAACGGCCAGCCCGTCCGCGACAAGAACGGCAAGCCGGTCACCACGGTGACCGACCAGAACGGCCACTACCTCTTCGACCACCTGCCCGACGGCAGCTACGCGGTGCAGTTCGACCTGTCCACCCTGCCCGCCGGCGCCGTCGTCACCAAGCGGGGCGTCGGCACCGATCCGGCCAAGGACTCGGACGCCGACCCGGCCACCGGCATCACCCAGACCGTCACGCTCAGCGGAGGGCAGCGCGACCTCGACCTCGACATGGGCGTGATCCTGCCGACCACCCCCACCGGGTCGCCGTCCCCGTCGCCGTCCCCGTCCCCGACCTCCTCGCCTTCCCCGACGTCGTCCCCGTCGCCGACGTCCTCGCCGACGCCGTCGCCGTCCCCCTCGCCGACCGCGACCCGGTCCGGCAGTACGACCCCGACCGCCGGCCCGACCCACAGCGCGAGTCCGTCGGCGAGCGGCGGGACACTGCCCAACACCGGCGGCTCGGCGCCCGACGCGCTGATCGCAGCCCTCGGCGCCCTCGCCGTCCTGGGCGGTGTGGCGCTGTGCGCGGTGGTCTACCGGCGGCCCGGACGACACAGCTGACACCGACGACGGACAACTGAACACCCGACCGACACCAGTGGCGCCGCCCCCAGCGGCGCCACTGGCGCGTTGTCGGAGGCGGACGGGCAGGCAGGCGGACGGGCAGGCGGGCAGGCGGGCAGGCGGGCAGGCGGGCAGGCGGGCAGGCGGGCAGGCGGGCAGGCGGGCAGGGCTGGAACCGGGGGCTCGGGCTGCGGGAGTTCACCCGGGGAAGGCCTACGGGCGCTCCGGAGTCAGCGCCAGGACGGCGAGGTCGTCGGCGAGCAGGCCGGCGTACTCGTGGACGTCCTGGGCCAGGAAGGAGACCAGCCGGTCGGGCGAGGTGGTGCCGAGGGCGGCCAGGCGGGGGGCCAGCGGGTAGAAGGCGCCGGTGGCGTCCCGGGCCTCGCTCACACCGTCGGTGTAGAGCAGGACGGTGTGGCCCGGGGGCAGCGCGACGGCGGTCGGCTTGCCGCGCTCGTCGGGGGGCCCGAGGTGGGCCAGGCCGAGCGGGAGTTCGTCCGCGCAGGACACCGGGGTGATGGTGTGCTCGGTGAGCAGCAGCGGGGTGGTGTGGCCCCGGTTGACGATCTCCACGCAGTCGGAGCCCGGCCGGTACTGCAGCAGGACGGCGGTGACGAACAGCTCGTCGTCGCCCCGGTCGGCGGCGTCGCGCAGGACGGCACGGTCCAGCTGGTCGGCGAGGTCGACCAGGTCGGGGGTGTCGTGCGCGGTCGCCCGGAAGGCGCCGAGCACGTCGGCCACCGTACGGACGGCGCCGAGGCCCTTGCCGCGGACGTCGCCGAGCAGCACCCGGACGCCGAAGCGGGTGTCGCACACCTCGTACAGGTCCCCGCCGACCAGGACCTCGGCCTGGGCCGGGCGGTAGAGGCCGGCCACCCGCAGACCGCCCGCCCGCTCGGGCACCGGGCGCAGCACGGTGCGCTGCAGGGTCTCGGCGACGGTACGGGCGTGCAGCAGGGTGCGGTTCTGCCGGGTCCGCTGCCAGGACAGGGCGGTGCCCATCACCCCGGAGAGCAGCGTGGCGATGTAGACCCAGACGTGGTGCTGCTCGTCGATGTGGCCCGCCCGCACGGCCAGCACCAGTTGCAGCGCCAGGGCGCCGACCGTGGTGGTGGCGGTCAGCACCGGGCCGTAGCTGAACGCCGCCACCACGGGCAGCGCGGTCAGCAGGAAGCCGGCCGCGACGGCGTCCGGGACGACCGCCTCGGCGGCCAGGTCAAGCAGCAGGAGGAGCACCGGCAGCCAGGGCACCCAGCGCGGTGCCCGGGGTTCCACGGCCGCCGGATGCTCCGGGCGGGGTGCTACGGGCACGGTGGGGTCCTCCTGGCCGACCGGTCGGTATGACCGGTTCGTCCCTCCATGCTCTCCTACGGAGGACCCGGCCACGAACGGCCGAACGTCCCGGTTTCCGGGGCCGACCGGGCCCGGAAGCGGGGCGTCAGGGCCGGTCGGCGGACGGTGACCGACCCGGCCCCGGCCGGCGGACGGGCCGCCGGACGGGCCGGCGGACGCGCCGACAACCGGGCCGGTGGGCGGTCAGCGGCGACCCCACCGGTGGGCGGTCAGCAGCGAGACGGTCATCAGCGGACGATCACCGGCAGGGTCTCGAAGCCGCGCAGGACCAGGCGGTCCCGCCGGGCCGGCACGCCGCCCGGGGCCAGCCGGGGGAAGCGGTCGAGCAGGGCGGGCACCGCGACCTCGGCCTCCAGTCGGGCCAGCTGGGCGCCCAGGCAGTAGTGCGGGCCGCCGCCGAAGCTCAGCGGCTGGCTGTCCCGGCGGGTCGGGTCGAACACCTCCGGGCGGTCGTACCGGGCCGGGTCGTGGTTGGCCGCGCCGAGCAGCAGGAGCGCCACGTTGCCGACCGGCACGGGCAGCCCGTCGACGGCCAGCCCCTCGGCCAGCGCCACCCGGGAGGTGAGCTGGACCGGGGAGTCGAAGCGCAGCACCTCGTCGGTGAAGCCGGCCGGGGTGATCGCGCCGCTGCGCAGCCCGGCGGCGGCCTCCGGGTGGCGGAACAGCAGGGCCAGGCCGTTGCCGAGCAGGTTGGTGGTGGTCTCGAAGCCGGCCACCAGCAGCAGCACCAGGTTGGCCAGCAGTTCCCGGGCGGGCAGCCGCTCAGGGTCGTCGACGGCGATCCGGGCCAGGTCGGTGACCAGGTCGTCTTGCGGGCGGGCGAGGCGCTCGGCAGCCAGCTCGGTGAAGTAGCCGGCCAGTTCGTCGGCGGCCTCGTCCGCCTCGGTGAGCTCGGAGCGGTCGTCGATGAACTCCAGGGCGACGGTGAGGTCGGAGGCGAGGTCGCGGAAGCGGTAGCGGTCCCGCTCGGGGACGCCGAGCAGTTCGCAGATCACCCCGACCGGCAGCCGGAAGGCGAAGGCGTCCATGAAGTCCACCGGCGAGCCGTCGGCGCCCTGCTCGGCCATCCCGTCCAGCAGCCCGGCGACCGCCTCCTCCACCGCCGGGCGCAGCGCGGCCACCCGGCGGGCGGTGAAGACCGAGGCGATCAGCGAGCGGACCCGGGGGTGGTCGGGCGCGTTGCGCTGCAGGATCGAGCGGCCGAACAGCGCCAGCGACGGGTGCTCGGCGAACTCCGGGGTCAGCTCCGCCATCATGTCGGCGGTCGCGACGGCGAAGGCGGGGGTGCGCAGCACCTTGTCGGCCGCGGCGTGGCCGGCCACCAGGAAGGTGTCCGGCCCGGCGGGCACCGCCGCGCCCAGCGCGTGTGCCCGCGCGTACAGCGGGTACGGGTCGGCCCGGCCCTCGCTGGTCAGCAGTTCCTCGATGATCGCCGCGCCGTCCATCCGGTGCTCCCCTCCCAGAGGCCACGTTCCTGCTGCGTGAACCACCGGAGGGTGCAGCGGAGTTCCCGTCCGGCGGGGGCGCCGGGCCGGACCGGGGGCTCGACCGGCGGAGGCCCGGGTGCGCGCCCGGCGGGGGCGCCGGGCCGGGCGGGTTGGCACCCGGCCGTCGGGCGGCTCGGTAGGGTTGCCGGTATGGAGATCTGGATCAACCCGCGCTGCGGCAAGTGTCGATCGGCGCTCGGCGAGCTGGAGGCCGTCGGGGCCGAGTACACCGTGCGGCGCTACCTGGAGAATCCGCCGACCGCGGCCGAGCTGGAGCAGGTGCTGGAGCGGCTGGGCCTGGAGCCGTGGGACATCACCCGCATCGACGAGCAGGTCGCCAAGGACCTGGGGATGCGGAAGTGGTCCCGGGAGCCGGCGGACCGGGACCGCTGGATCGCGGCGATGGCGGAGCACCCGATCCTGATCCAGCGCCCGATCATCACCGCGGACGACGGCCACGCCGTCGTGGCCCGCACCCCCGAGGCGGTCAAGTCCGTCCTGCCGTAGCAGCGCCGCGTCCGGAGCCCAAGAGGCGTCCGGGGCGTCCGGGGCCGGTCAGTGCAGCTGGATCCGCTGCACCGGCCGGCCCGGGTGCCAGTTGAGGACCCACAGGTGGCCCTCCCCCACGGCGGTGTGCACCACCTGCTCCAGGTCCAGCCGGAAGGCGTGGAAGGCGGTCGGCGGCGGCTCGGGCAGATCGGCCGCGTAGGCGGAAAGTTCGGCCTCGTCGGTGATCTCGACCGCGCGGCCGGAGACCTTGGAGTCCCCGCCGGCCATCGTCTCGTCCCCCGGATGGGCGTGCAGCGCGAAGCGGCCGTCCCGTTGGAGGTCGCGCGCCTTGGCCGAGCCGTACATCGACCCGAGCATCAGGTCGGCGCCGACGAAGTCGACCTCCGTACCGCTCACCCGGGGCGACCCGTCCTTGCGCAGCGTCGCCAGGACGTGGTGCTTCTCGGCTTCGAACCGGGCCCGCACGAGGGGCGCCAGCTCGGGTGCCTGCTGCTCGAAATCCTGCCAGGTGGCCATGGCGCCAGTCTGGCACCGGGCACCGACAACCGCCGGGTGTCAGGGGCCGGTGCCAGACTGGCGGAGTGACCACCACGACCACGTACATCGCGTTCCTGCGGGCGATCAACGTCGGCGGCCGGACGGTGCGGATGGAGCGGCTGCGGGCGCTCTTCGCCGAGTTGGGGCTCGGGGGCGTGCGCTCCTACATCCAGAGCGGCAACGTCTTCTTCACCACCGACGAGCCGGACCGCGCCGCCCTCACCCGGCGCATCGAGGAGCACCTGGAACGGTCCCTCGGCTACCCGGTGCCCACGCTGCTGCGGACGGTCGACGAGGTGGCCGCGCTGCTGGCCGCCGAGCCGTTCAAGAGCGTCGAGGTGACGCCCGACGTCCGGCTGGTGGTGGCCTTCCTCTCCGAGCCGCTGCCCGCCGACCTCGCCCTCCCCCGCCTCTCGCCGAAGGGCGACCACGAGGTGGTCGGCGCCGACCCGGGCGCCGCGTACGTGGTGGTCCACCTGCGGGACGGCAAGTGGGTCACCGGGGAACTGTTCGGCAAGGCCTACCGGGGTGCGGTCACCTCCCGGTTCCTGCACACCACCGAGAAGATCCTGGCGGCCGCCCGGAAGGGCTGACCTCCTGACATCCGCGTACCGGCCACCCCGGCACCAGGCAACCCGGAACCGCGGTGGCGCACCGGGCGTCTGGAGTGCAGTGACGTACTCACCGTGCGCCGGCACCCGGCGTGATCTGGACAGTCCGAGCCGGCCGAGCCGACAATCGGGCCATGACGTCTCCTGAGTTCCGCACCGGCGCCGTCCGGCCCTCCGGCGCGGTCCGCCCCTCGGACGCCGAACGGGACCAGGCGCTCGGGGTGCTCAAGGACGGAGCGGGCAGCGGACGGCTGTCGCACGACACCTTCCTCGGCCGGATGGACATCGTCCTGCACGCCACCAGCCGGGGCGAGTTGGACGAGGCGATGACCGGGCTGCCGACCGGGAGCCCGGTCGAGCGCTTCCTGCTGCGGACGGTCGGCCGGGTCTCCGCGTTCGGGGACCGGCTGCGCCGGGCCTGGCGCACCGAACGGCTGCCCGGGCTGAGCCTGCCGGAGACCGGGGCCGGGCAGTTGACGATCGGTCGGTTCCCCGGCTCGGGGCTGCGGCTGCACGACGCCTCGGTGTCCCGACGGCACGCCGAACTGCGGCGCGAGGGCGGCGGCTGGGTGCTGTACGACCTGGGCTCGACCAACGGCACGCATGTGAACGGGCGCCGGATCGCGGGCGGGGTACGGGTCCGGCCGGGCGACCAGGTCCGGTTTGGGAACCTGGAGTTCCGGCTCGCCTCGGACTGAGTCGCACCCCCGGCCGGTCGGTACGGACCCGAGCGGGCACCGGGGAGGCGTCGGGTGGGCGTCCATGCGTGCGGACGGTGAACGTGCGGGTGTGCGGGCGTGCGTGCGGGTGTGCGGGCGTGCGGGCGTGCGGGCGGTGAACGTCAGCCGCGGGTGACGTGCAGTTCGGCGTAGCGGTCGCCCTTGTCCGCCTTGCGCAGGGTGACCTTCGCCGTGCCGACGGCGGTCTCGGCGCCCTTGCCGACGGTCTTCCGTTCGTCCCCGACCGCGACCTCGACCGTGCTGTCGGTGATGTGGCTGACGGTCATCTTCACGGTGCGGTCGCCGCCGAAGACCTGGAGGGTCTTGGAGGCCTCGGCGTCATCGGTGCGCACGACGACGTCGCAGCTGTCGTCGTCGAGGCAGAGCGCGACACCGCCGTCGCAGGCGGTCAGTCCGGCGCCGAGGGTGAGGACGGCGCCGGCGGCGAGGAGCGCCGGGCGGCGGACGGCGGGCCCGAAGCGGCGCCGGGCAGGGGTTCGGTGGGAGTTCGGGGTGCTCGCTGTGGTCATGGCGTCGACGGTAGGCGCCCGCACGCGCCCCGCCATCGGCCGTCGGCGGTACGCACCCCCTGGCCGGCCCCGGAGCGCCCGAACGATCGCGACCCCGAGGGCGATGGGTCGAATCCCCTAGGGGACGAGGGGAGTTGGAACTGCTGGATCGGATTCCGGAAAGGCTCGGCATATGCCTCAGAGGTATGCCACGCGCGTAGATCGACGGGCCGCGAAAAGGACCGGCGGTCAGTCGGCGACACCGCCCAGGTCGCTGCCCCGCGCACCGGCCGGACCCCACAGCGGCGCCATGCAGCGCTGGTAGGTGGCCTGCCAGTGCGGCCAGTTGCGGGCCACGTCGTCGTCACACTCGGCCAACAGCCGCTCCACCAGAGCCGGTTCCACACCCTCCAGCAGCCAGGCCAGCGCGTCCGCCGTCCCCGGGCCGTCCGCCGAGCGCAGCAGGTCCATCAGCTCGCCCAGGCCGCCGAGCCGGGAGCCCTCCGGGACCACCCGCTCCATCCGGGGCAGCAACTGGCGCTCCTCGATCCGCAGGTGCGTCTCCAGCCGGGCCGCCAGGTCCTCCATCGCGTACGCCACCGGCCAGGCGCTGCCGGTGTCCCGGCTGGCGATCCGCACCAGCGTGGTGACCCGAGTGAACGAGTGGTCGAGGTTGTGGTGGTCCGCCTCCAGCCAGTTGAGCAGCAGCCGCAGCTCGGGGGCGAAGCGGCGCACGATCGGCCAGATCCGGCTGTCCTGCTGCTCGTGGTGGCAGGTCAGCATCGCGGTCACGAAGCTCCAGTGCCGCAGCAGCGCCTCGCCGGCGTCGTCCTCGCCGGGCTGGAGCAGCCGCAGGGCGTTGGGCAGCCGGGCGAGGTCCCGGCGCAGCGCGGCGTGCACCAGCCGCAGTCCGGCGAAGCGGGCCGTCGCCGGCTCCTCGCCGACGGCCCGCACGGGCACGGCCGCGCCCCGGGTGTCGACCCCGGACCCCGCCTGCTCGGGCACGGAGGGGGACGGCTGGGGCAGTAGATGGATCGGCATGGCACTCTCTTCACGACGTCGTGGGGCGGGCGGGGCCAGCCGGTGGAGCGGCCCCATCCAAGGTGCTCACAGTCGATCAAAAGTGAATCAATGTCCGATTGACGCGCAGGTCACAGGCATGTGCGCGGGGGAAGCCGCGCTGCGCGGGTGCCGCCCCGCGATCGCCCGCCCCGGCCTCCGGACGCTGCCGGAACGCCGTGGGGGCGGGGGCCCCGGGGGGGCCCGACTGCTGTGCGGGAGCCGGGTTCAGGACGGCAGGCGCAGCGCGGTGCCCGGCTGGATGAGGTCGGGGTCGTCGCCGATGGCGGCGCGGTTGAGCGCGTAGAGGGCCGGCCAGCCGCCGGGCACGCGCAGGGTTTCGGCGATGTCGCCCAGGGTGTCGCCCTCGCGGACCGTCCACCCGCCGGCGCCGGCGCCGTCAGCGGCAGGCGCGGGCGCGGGTGCGGGTGCGGGCGGCGGGGGAAGGGCGGCGTCGCGCTCGCGGTCGTGGCCGCGGGTGGCGCGGGCGCCGCAGGCGGGCCAGGGGGAGAGGCCGCGCCGCCCGGCGAGGTGCTGGGCCACCGCGATCTGCTCCTCGCGGCTGGCGAGGTCGGCGCGCGGTGCGTAGGCGAGGCCGCCGTTGTCGCGCCAGGTGGGGGTGTCGAACTGGAGGCCGCCGAAGTAGCCGTTGCCGCTGTTGACGTGCCAGTTGCCGCTGCTCTCGCAGGCCGCCACGCTCTCCCAGTCGTACCTCCCTCCGTCGTACCCCCGGCCGGGGTCGGTGCCCGGGCCGCGGCCCGGGGGAGCGGCCTGGGCCGCGGGAGCGGTGAGGGCCACGGCGAGCACGCACAGGGCGGCGGGGACGAGGCGGCGAAGACGAACGGTGGGAGGCATCGGCGGCTCTCAGCTTCGGGAACAGGGCGTGCACCGCCCGGAGGCGGCGCACACCCACCGACGCACGCCGGGTGGGGCGCGTCGCCGCCGACACGTCCGGCAGGTCACCCGCTCGGCCGCCCCGGACCACCCCGTCGGCCCGCGGCCATCCGGCCCCGCCCGCCGTCCCGGAACCGTAAGGACCCGTGCCGCCGCGTGGACCCTAGAGTGGCCGGGACGCCTCCCCGAGGAAGGGTACGAACGATGACGATCGATCAGGGAACCGGTGCTCCGCGCGCCGAACTGGGCGTGATCGGCGGCTCAGGGCTCTACGCGCTGCTCGACGACGTGACCGAACTGCGCGTCGACACGCCGTACGGGCCGCCCAGCGACGCGCTGTTCCTGGGCGAGGTGGCCGGCCGCCGGGTCGCCTTCCTCCCCCGGCACGGGCGCGGCCACGGCCTGCCGCCGCACCGGATCGACTACCGGGCCAACCTGTGGGCGCTGCACTCCCTGGGCGTGCGCCAGGTGCTCGCACCGTGCGCCGTCGGCGGGCTGCGCCCGGAGTACGGGCCCGGCACGCTGCTGGTGCCCGACCAGTTCGTCGACCGCACCTCCGGCCGGGTGCAGACCTACTACGACGGCCTGCCGCTGCCCGGCGGGGCGGTGCCCGAGGTGGTGCACGTCTCGATGGCCGACCCGTACTGCCCGGACGGGCGGTGCGCCGCCCTGGACGCCGCCCGGGACGCGGCCTGGGAGCCGGTGGACGGCGGCACCCTGGTGGTGATCGAGGGCCCGCGCTTCTCCACCCGCGCCGAGTCCCGCTGGTTCACCGCGAACGGCTGGTCGGTGGTCGGCATGACCGGTCACCCGGAGGCCGTCCTCGCTCGCGAACTCGGCCTCTGCTACACCTCGTTGGCGCTGGTCACCGACCTCGACGCGGGCGTGGAGAGCGGCGAGGGCGTCACCCATGCCGAGGTGCTGGAGGTCTTCGCCGGAAACGTCGACCGGCTGCGCACGGTGCTGTTCAAGGCGCTGGAGAGCCTGCCCGCCGTCCGGGACTGCGTCTGCTCGCACGCGCTGGACGGGCTCACGACGGGTCTGCCGGGCGTCTGACCCGCGGGCGACGCCGCCACCACCGGACGAGTGCGAACAGCAGCACCGGCCCGGCGGTGGCGGCCAGCACCAGCAGCCAGTTGCGCAGGTACGGCAGCGGCAGGAGGGAGGAGTTGCCGTGGTTCTCGCCGTCCCGCAGCACCGCCGGCAGCCCGATCGCGCTCACCGCCGCCGCGACGACCAGCCAGCCGCGCAACGCCCAGTCGCGCGCCAGTCGCGCGCCGACCAGGCAGAGCAGCGGCACCCACAGCCCGTCGTGCAGCAGCACCCCGCCCACCGCCCAGACCAGCACGTCGAGCGGGGCGGTGATGTAGGAGTTGGTGAGCAGGCCCGACAGGCCGAAGCCGATCAGGGCGAGGCCGCCGAGCAGCAGTACCGCGCGCAGCCACCGGGGCATCAGATCACCTCCAGGCGCGCGACCCACTTGGTCTGCAGCACCCCCGGCCGGTTGGGCGCGATGATCCGCGCCGGGAATCCGTGGTCCGCCGTCAGCACCTCGCCGTTGATCCGCAGGGCGAGCAGGGTGAGCGGGTCGACGGCGTACTCGGCGGGCATCCGCATCTCGCGGTACGGGCCGTCCGCCTCCAGCGAGGTGATCAGCAGGCCCGAGCCGGCCGGGGCCCCCGCCCGGACCAGCAGATCGGCCACCCGCACCCCGGTCCAGCGCGCCGAGAAGCTCCACCCCTCCACGCAGGAGATCGGCAAGTGCACGTCGTACTGGGGGAGTTGGTTCAGCTCGGCGAGGGAGAGCCGGTACGGCTGCGGGCCGTCCACCCGGAGCCGCCAGTCGGCCGGCACGGTGACCGTCCCGGCCTGCGCGGCGGTCCGGTTGACCGGCAGCCCCTGCGGGCCCAGGTCGGGGCGGCGCGGGGCCAGCAGGACCAGCCGGCGCAGGAAGGGGACGGTCTGCCCGGCCGTGGTGAGCGTGACCACACCCACCGCGGCCGTCACGGCGGCGAGGAACGCCCGCCGCTGCGGCAGCCCGGCCGCCGGGCGGCGCCAGTGCCGCGCGATCACCGGGCCCTTGGCCGCGAGGTGGACGAACAGGCCGCCGGTGGCCAGCCAGGCCAGCCAGAAGTGCGTCTGGCGGAACGGGAACGGCCACGGATACCACTGCAGGGTGTCGAACAGCCCGGTGAACAGCTCCAGCAGCATCGCCGCGACCAGCACGAAGATCCCCAGCCGCTCCAGCGCGTGCGCCGCGCCGCGCACCGGCGGCCACGCGAACAACTGCGGGTAGACCGTCCACAGCTTCGCCCCCAGCAACGGGACGGCCGCCAGGCCGCTGATCACGTGCAGCCCCTGGGTCACCCGGTAGCCGTTCACCGGGCGGCTCAACAGATACGGCGTCAGCCAGCCGGGCGGGTCCTGGAGGGCGTGGCTGACCAGCCCGGTCAGGAAGCACACCAGCAGCGCGGAGCCCAGCCAGCGGCCGAGCACCACGGCGGTGCGCGGCTCGTGCAGCGCCGAGCGGAATCGCGGAAGGAGGTTCGGAGTCACCCGTCCATAGAACCGCCGGGCCCCGGTTTCGCGGCGGTACGACGTGCTTACGGAATCCGAACGGCGCCACGCCGCTGCGGTCGCGCGCCGCCGCCCGGTGGCAAGGTGGGCGGGTGCCCACCCGCCTCCCGCTCACCCGCCTCCGGCCCGCCCGCGTGCTGCCCTGCCTGCTCGCGCTGGCCGCCCTGACCGCCGCGCTCGCCCTCACCGTCACCGGCGGCGGCACGCTCGGCCACCGCGCACCGCTGTACGCCTGGTACGCCGTCGACGCCGCCCTGTACGCGCTCGCCCTGCTGGCGCTGCGCCGGGTGGGCGGCCGTCAGATCGTGCCCCTGGTCCTGGCCGGGAGCGTCGCCGTCGCCGCCGTCGGCCTGCTCGCCCCGCCGCGCACCAGCGACGACGCCTACCGCTACGTCTGGGACGGCCGCGTCCAGGCCGCCGGCACCTCCCCGTACGCGCACACCCCGGACGACCCGGCGCTGGCCCGGCTGCGCACCTCCGACCTGTGGCCGGCCGGCGGCGCCTGCGACGGCTGGGACGAGCGGCGCACCGCCGCCGGTGACTGCACCCGCATCAACCGGCCCGCCGTGCACACCATCTACCCGCCGGTCGCGGAGGCCTGGTTCCTCGCCCTGCACCCCTTCGAGGGAGGGGTGCGCGGGATGCAGGCCGCCGGCGCCCTGCTCGCGGTGGCGACCACGGGGGCGCTGCTCGTGATCGGACGGGGCAGCCGGCGGGCCGCGCTGTGGGGGTGGTGCCCCGGCGTGGCGGTGTGGTCGGTCAACGACGCGCACGTGGACACCCTCGGGGCGCTGCTGCTGGTCGTGGGCCTCGGGTACGCGGCCCGGCGGAAGGCGACGCGGGCCGGCGCGCTGCTCGGCGCGGCCGTGGCGGTCAAGCTGATCCCCGCACTGGCCCTGCCGGGCGCACTGGCCCGCCGACGCCCGCGCGAGAGCGCCCTGCTCCTGGGCGCCTCGCTCGGCGCGTTCGCCCTGGCCTACCTGCCCTACCTCGCCGCCTCCGGCACCGGCGTGCTCGGCTACCTGCCCGGTTACCTGAAGGAGGAGGGGTACGAGCAGGGGCACCTCGACCGCTTCGGCCTGCTCGCCCTCCTCCTGCCGGACGCCCTGCTGCCGTGGGCCGCCGGGGCGGTCCTGGCCGCCGTCGCCCTGTGGGTGCTCCGGCGCGGCGACCCCGCCCGCCCCTGGGACGGCGCCCTGTTCGTCACCGGCACGGCCCTGCTCCTCGCCGCGCCCGCCTACCCCTGGTACGGCCTGCTGGTGGTGGCCCTGGTCGGCCTCACCGGCCGCTGGGAGTGGCTCGCCGTCCCCGCCGCCGGGCAGTACCTCTATCTGACGGGCGGGGTCGAGGCCCAACAGGCCGCCTACGGCGCCGCGTTGGCGTGCGTCGCGGTCGGCGCCCGGCGGCGCGGGAGAACGGCCGCCGTCCTCAGCGGGGTTCCAGGCCCTGGAGCATCTCCGGCAGGTCCCGGCTGTGCAGCACCCCGAGGGACTTCGTCGCCCGGGTGAGGGCGACGTAGAGGTCGTTCACGCCGTGGGCGTGCGCCGCGAGGATCTCGGAGGGCTCCACGACCAGGACGGCGTCGAACTCAAGACCCTTGGACTGGGCGGCCGTCAGCAGGACGGCCGGCGAATCCAGCGACGCCGGACCGTCGTTGACGCAGATTCCTGCCAACCCGGCGATTCCGCCGAGCAGTTCGGCCGGGGCGTCCGGGGCGTGGATGACCGCCAGCCGGCCGCCGTCCAGCGCCGCGAGCTCCCGCTCGACGGCGCCGCGCAGCGCCGCCGCCCGGCCGTCCGCGGGGATCCGCAGGCTCCACGGGCGGGTTCCGCCGCTGCGCACCGCGGTGGGGGCGGCGAGCGAGGGGTCGAGCGCCCGCAGGACGCCCTCGGTGACCTGCATGATCTCGGCCGGGGTGCGGTAGTTGATGGTGAGTTCCACCGTGCGCCAGCGCCCCGCCGTGTACGTGTCGAGGGCCTGGCCCCAGGAGCTCAGCCCGGCCGGCGCGCCGGTCTGCGCCAGGTCGCCGACGATCGTCATGGAACGGCCGGGGCAGCGGCGGGCCAGCATCCGCCAGGCCATCGGGGACAGCTCCTGGGCCTCGTCCACGATCACGTGCCCGTAGCCCCAGGTCCGGTCCTCGGCCGCGCGCTCGGCCAGCGGCCGGAGCGACTCCTCACCGCGGTACTGGCGGGCCAGCATCTTCGCGTCCATCTCGACCAGCCCCACGCCGAAGTCGTCGAGGACGATCTTGGCGAACTCCAGCTCCGCCGCCTCGGCGGCGGCCTCGGCCCGGCGGGCGACGGCGGCGCCCGGAAGCGGGCCGAGCAGTTCGGCGGCCTCGTCGAGCAGCGGTACGTCGTCGGTGGTCCAGGTGGTCCGGGCGGTCGCAGCGGTCGAGGCGGCCTCGGCGGCGGACTCCCGTTCCGGGCCGGGCAGTTCGCGCAGCAGCGCGGCGCGTTCGGCCTCGGTGAAGTCCGGCATCGCGCTCGCCAGCAGCTCCGGGGAGCCGAACAGGCTCGTGAGCACCTGCTCCGGGTTCAGCAGCGGCCACAGCTTCTGGGCCACGGCCTGGAACTCGGGCTCGTCGACGAGCGCGTCGGCGAGGTCCGCCACGGCGTCCAGGTCCATCTCCCCGCCCTGGTCCCGGGCGATCCGCAGGGCCAGCTCCGAGGAGAGCCGCTCCACCAGGTCGGCCCGGGCCGCGTTGTGCGGCCTGCCGCTCCGGTGCGCGGCGGCGTGGGCCCGCTCGCAGAGCGCCCGGCCGATCCGGAGCTGAAGGTTGTAGGGCGAGGTCCGGCCCACGGTGATGGTCCACGACTCCTCGGGCAGCTGCCGCAGGCCCTCCAGCGCGGCGGCGAGGACCTGCGCCATCCGGACGTCGCCCTTGACGGCGGCCGCCTCGGGCGTCTCGGTGCCGGTCCCCGTCACCCCCGGGTAGAGCGTGCCGATGCTGCTCAGCACGACCTCGCTCTCGCCGAGCGCGGGAAGCACCTCGTCGATGTAGCGCAGGAACGTCGTGTTCGGCCCGATGACCAGCACGCCGTGCTTGGCCAGCCGGTCGCGGTGGGTGTAGAGCAGGTACGCGGCGCGGTGCAGGGCGACGACGGTCTTGCCGGTGCCCGGGCCGCCCTGCACGACCAGGACGCCGCCGAGCGCGTCGCGGATGACGCGGTCCTGCTCGGCCTGGATGGTGGAGACGATGTCGCCCATCCGCCCCGTCCGGGCCGCCGTCAGCGAGGCGAGCAGGGCGCCCTCCCCGCTGAGCTCGGCGTTGTCGCGGCCCGCGTGGGCGCCCACGCCGAAGGCGTCGTCGTCGAAGTCGACGACGGTCCGGCCCTTGGTCCGCAGGTGCCGTCGCGCCACCACACCGCCCGGTGCGGCGGGCGTCGCCCGGTAGAACGGCTCCGCTGCCGCCGCCCGCCAGTCGGTGAGCAGCGGCTCGTGGTCGTCGTCCGACAGGGCGATCCGGCCGATGTACTGCCGCTCGCCGTCGGCGTCGTCGATCCGGCCGAAGCACAGCCCGTACTCGGCGGCGTGCAGCGCAGCCAGCCGGCGGGTGTGGTGGATCTCCATGGTGTCGCGCTCCAGGAGGGCCTGGATCGTCCCGCCCTTGTCCTGGAGGTGGACCTCGCGCAGTCGGCCGGCCGCGAGCGCGCGCTGGGCTTCGAGCCGCTCGTACAGCCTGCCGACGTACGCGTTCTCCGCCCGCAGTTCGCCGGACCGCCAGTCGTCGGCGGGTGAATTCGGTTCGGGCGAGGAGGATTCGGGCGAGCGGGATTCGAGCGAGGAGGATTCGAATGAGGAGGATGAGGAGGACGAGATGGGGGACAAACCTGGCTCCAGGTGTTCTGAGCTTTTCGATTCCGCGGGCGGTCGGCCGAGGAATCGGGGGTGGCGGCGGGTGGAATTATCCGGCACGCCTCAGCGGCCGGCCGCGTCGAGCAGCAGTTGTGCGGCCAGCGCCGCGCCGTCGGTGCGGATCATGGTGGCCACGGCGGTCGCCCACACCCGGGTCTCGGGGGCGAGGGCCGTCCTGAGCGCGGCCGACAGGGACTCGGTGGTCGGGGTCGGCCCGTCGAGTGCCACGCCGATGCCCAGCCGGGCCACCCGGCCGGCCCAGTACGGCTGGTCCGCGGTCTGCGGGACGACGACCTGGGGCGCGCCGGCCCGGGTGGCCGTCGTCGTGGTGCCCGCCCCGCCGTGGTGCACGACGGCGGCCACCCGGCCGAACAGCGCCTGCTGGTTGACCTCGCCGACGACGAAGCAGTCGCCCCGGTCGTCGATCGGGGCCAGACCGGCCCAGCCGCGGGCCACGACCGCGCGGCGGCCCTGCGCGCGGACCGCCTCGACGGCCACCTGGGCGGCGTCCTGGGAGGCGAGCATCGGCATGCTGCCGAAGCCCACGTACACCGGCGGTGCGCCGGCGGCCAGGAAGGCCTCCAACCCGGCCGGCAGCGGGCGCCGGTCCGGCAGGATCCACGCGCCGGTCTGCACGACGTCCAGGTCGGCGGGCTGCTGCCACGGGTCCAGGACCGGGTCGGTCGCCAGCCACGGCCGGTCGCCGATGACGTAGTCGCGGACGTCGTCCACCGGCGGCAGGCCGATCGACGCCCGGTTGGTGTTGAGCGCCGCGCCGAACAGCGCATTGATGCTCTCGGCGTCCAGGCCCCACAGCACCCGGTTGTCGGTCACCTCCGGCGGGAACGGCCGGCCCGGGTACGCCAGCGGCGGGCGGCCCGGCGAGGGCAGGGTGAGCTGCTGGAAGGTCACCGACACGGAGCGGATGCCCAGCTTCTCGGCCACCGACAGCGCGCCCGCCGCAGCCGGCAGCATGCCGGTGGCCACCAGCACGTCGCAGCCCTCGGCCGCCGCCGTGACCGCCTCCAGCTGCCCGGCGATCACCGCGGCCGCGCGCTCCGGCAGGGACGACGGCGGCGGCGCCGCCACCGTCAGCGCCCGCGCCGACGGGCCGACCGGCACCAGCGGCACGTCGATGTGGTCCAACCGCTGCGCGAAGTCCTCGTCCGGCGGCGCACACACCCGCACCTGCGCGCCGGACTCCCGCAGCCGCGCCGCGAGCCCCACCAGCGGTTCGACATCCCCGCGGGACCCGTACGTCGACAACAGCACACGCATTTTCGCGACCCCAAATTTCCGCGGATTCCGGTTCAGGTCGACGATTGTGCGGCACGACCAGGGCCTTGCCGCAAGGCCCCCCGTACGCTATAAGTTGGAAGTGGCCGGGAGTGGTTTTTCCTCCTGTGCCTTTTTTCTCGTCCGCTGCGGGCGGACTTCCTTTCTGCTGGTGAGACGCTGTGTGCGGCGCGTGTCGCATGTGCTGCGTGTGCGGAGTGTTCGGCGCGCGATGCGGTCTTCGCCCGGAATGACGACGCGACGACGTCGGGGGGGGGGGGGGGGGGGGGGGGGGGGGGGGGGGGGGGGGGGGGGGGGGGGGGGCCGTCGTAGGTGAGGAAGGCGGGGCGGCGGGCGGCGAGGAGGACGACGGCGGCGACGCAGGCGAGGCCGCCGGTGATCACCGAGGTGGCGGGGTTG
>NZ_JBIUSS010000020.1:0-99389 GCF_044741445.1 Kitasatospora sp. NPDC088160
CCGCCGACATCGACCAACTCGCCCGAGCCGTCAAGCGCAGCCTGAAGAGACTCCAGTACCGCCCTCACCTCATCGACGGATGCCTCGCCACCACCTGCCTGATCATGGATGGCTGACCAGATCTCAGACCGACATCACGAATTCAACTTCAGTAGCGAGCGGCCTCTCATACAAGGCAATCGCACGAAAGTTGTTCCTCAGCGACATGACCGTGAAATCCCACCTGCACCGGCTCTACGCCAGAATCGGCGCACAGAACGGGGCACACGCCGTCTACCTGATGCACGCCCTGAACGAACTGCCGACACGCCACCCCTGCCCGTGCGACAGGGGCGGCGCCACCCGGTGACCCGCACCGGCCGCCTGCACCGTGGGGCCGACCGGGCCCGCCCGTTGACCGGCCCTGTCACCGTTGTTCTCGCACCCTGTCCAGAACCTCCCGGGCTGCGGGTACGTGGGTGTGCGGGGTCAGCTGTTCGGTGAGCAGGGTGATCCGTTTGGCGACCCGGTCGGAGGTCACGCCCGTGGATAGGTCGATCACCCGGGTGGTCTCGGCGGCGGCTTCCTCGACCTCGCCGGCGTCGAGGAGGGCTGCGGCGAGCCAGGAGCGGTAGAGGGCGCTCTCGCGGGCGTGTTCGTGGTCGTAGCCGCTGATGACCGCTTGCAGGATCGGGACCGCGCGCAGGGGGCGGTGGAGTTCGGTCCAGACCTGTCCCTGCATCACCAGGGACTCGGCCCTGCAAACCCAGTACAGCCAGTCCGGTTCCTCCCGGGCGTCCGGCTGGTGGGCGTCGTGGGCGTCCTCGACGCGGCCGAGGGCGGCGGCGGCCTCGTGTTCGCGGCCCGCCAGGCAGGCCGCCCAGGCGGCCCGGTCCCAGATCATCGCGCGTTCGCGCGCGCTGGCGTACGGCGCGGCGCCGACGGCCGCCGAGCGGGTCAGGACGACGCCGTGCTCGGGGTCGCCGGTGGCGGCCAGCAGGTAGCCGAGTCCGCCGAGGTTGAGGCCGCCCAGGCCGCGGTGGCCGGCGGCCTCGGCGGCGTGGACCCCGACTGTGTAGGCGCGCTTCGCCTGCTGGTTCAGTCCGGCGTCGGCGGCGACCCAGCCGGCGAGCTGGGCCTGCTCGGCGGCGAGTTCGAGGAGCTGGCGCCCGGTCTCCTCGGTGTAGGACGCCTCGCGCAGCACGTTGACGGTCGCGCGCAGCTCGCGCGTGACCTGGGCGATCAGGTCCAGGCCGCCGAGGTAGTCGTCCATGCGGCGCAGGGCGTTGGTGCGGATGCGGACTTCGGTGATGAGGGAGTCGCTGACGCGGCTGCCGGCGCGCTGGTGGAGGATCTGCGGGGGTTCGCTGATCAGCCAGGCGTGGGCGAGCTGCCTGACGGTGTCGGGTTCCACCGGGCCTGAGGCGTCCAGCATGTTCAGCAGCGTATCCGCCTGGGGGCGGTCCCAGACAGCCTCCGGCAGGCCAAGTAGCGGGTCGTTCTCGCAGGCGTGCGACGGGCCGGTCGCCATGGCGGGCGGGCACAGGAGCGCGGCCGTGTCGGCGGGGAGCCCGAGGACGTGCAGGAGGTGGGGGAGCCAGGCCTTGGGCGCGTGTCTGCCGGTCTCCCACTTGTAGATCAGCGCGCCGTCGCAGGTGGTCAGGCCCGCCCGGGTGTTCAGCTCCCTCGCGAGTTGCGGTCTGCTCCAGCGAAGTTCCCGGCGGCGGTCCCAGATGATCCGACCGAATTTGGATGCGCCGGCTGTGACCACGGATCTCCCTTCCCGTGCGTGGATGAATAAACCCTTGCATAGACCGCGACAGCGGCGCCGGTAAATTAGAGATTCTTCGTCCGATCTCCACGAGGCCTACCAGCGGACTTCCGCGTGCATAGCCGGATGCATAGCGGCACGCACTTCCCGGGCCTATCGAGCAGGGCATAGCTTTCCGGTCGGCGGGCCAGACGGCCGCCGGAATCTCACCTGACAGGAGCCTGGTCATGGACCGGTCGAAGTCCCAGATCGCCGCCGCAGCGGTGTCCGACATGGAGGACGCGCAGGTCATCGACGCCTCGGGCGTCGTGCGCATCGAGGACGTCGAGAACGAGGAGTAGTCCTCACCGGCGTCCGCGCTTCGGCGCAGTCCCGGGGGCAACGGGTGCTGGGGCACCTGCTGCCCCCGGGGTAGATCGGCCGGGAGTGCCCTGCGCGCGGTAGAGGGAAATCACCCACCTGAAACCACGCCGAAAGGCCACTCCCGGCCTTTCCGGAATGGAAGGCTTCGGAAATTGATCCATGCTTTTATCGGGCCGACCCTTAACCAGGCCGACCTTATGCCGGAACAACGATTGGTCCGCGTGCATCCCCCCGTCCGGCACGGGGACCTGCGCGGCCCCGCCATCGGCGACCGGGACACGGTGGTGATCATCGACGGGCTGTACCACCAGACACCGGCCCTACGGCACAAGGAGATCCTGGCCGCGATGGGCCGCGGCGTGACAGTGGTGGGCGCCGCCAGCATCGGAGCACTGCGCGCAGCGGAACTGCAGCCGTACGGGATGATCGGCGTCGGAGCGGTCTTCCGCGCCTACCTCAGCGGCGAGATCGACGGGGACGACGAGGTCGCCGTCGGCCAGGAACCGGCCGGCCGGCAGCGCGCCCTGACCTGGCCGCTGGTGAACCTGCGTCACGTCCTGCGGATCGCCCGGGACGAAGGCGCCGCCGACGAGCAGACCTGCACGGGGCTGCTGGACGCGCTGCGCTCCGTCTACTACCCGCAGCGCTCGACCGCGGCGGTCCTGGCGGTGCTGCGCCGCGAGGGCGCGGCACCCCTCGCGCACTGGCTGAGGCTCCGGCGGGGCGACAACCCGCACTTCGGGGACGTGAAGCGGCTGGACGCGCTGGAAGCGATCGGCGCGGCCGTACACGGAGCCCTCCCGCCGGCGCCCGGCCGGGTGCCGGACGGGGCGTGGGACACGGGCTACCACCGCCGGTGGGTGAACGAGGCGGCCGTCGAGGACACCGGCGCCCGCACCCTGGACCGTCTCGCCTACCAGCAGCTGTTCGACCCGGGCTTCGCCGGGCGGTGGACGGCCTTCCTGGAACACCGCTCGCGCCAGGGCGGCGACGGGCCCGGGGCGCCGCTCGCCGAGCGCCTGGCCCGCGTCGCGGGCGACGGCGACCAGGTGCCGCCCGCGTGGGCGGTGTTCCACCCGGTGCTCGACCTGAGCGACCGGCCGACGGTGCAGGTGCTGCTGGCCGGCGAGACGGCGGCCGACCGCGCCACGCTCGCCCGCTACGCGACCCGCAACAACGAGATGGCCCGCGCCCACCCGGGCTTCCGTCCGGAGGCCGTGATGGACGGCGCGGCACGCCGGGTGCTGCTCCAGCTCTGGAAGGCCGACGCCGGGCAACTGGACGGTGAGGCGCTGTCCCGCGGGCTGCGCAGCGGCCAGCACGCCGTCGAGGCGATGAAGACGTTCCTGATGGGTTTCCTCGCCGACGTGCGAGCGGCCCGCCCCGAGCAGCCGGAGGTGGCCGGTGCCCGCTGACCGGATCGAGCTGGACGGAACCGTGCGGGCCCGCCCGCCCGAACAGACCTGGGCTCTGCTGGCCGGCCGGCTGTCCGAGTTCGGGATCACCCGGGTCGCGCGGCTGACCGGCCTGGACTACCTGGGGCTGCCGGTGTGGACGGCGATCCGGCCCGGCGCGAGCACCCTGTCCGCATCGCAGGGCAAGGGCGCCACCGACACGCTGGCCCGGATCTCCGCCGTGATGGAGGCGATCGAGCTGTGGCACGTCGAGCAGCCGATGCCCGCCGTCCTGCACGGCCCGGCTCGCGAGGTGGGCTCGCCGTACGACCTGGCCGACCTGGCGCCCCGGCTCGCGCACCCGGCTCTGGAGCGGGTGACGCTGGACTGGACGACGGGCACCGCCCTGGGCTCCGGGCACACCGTGCCGGTGCCGCTCGACCTGATCCGCCGCAGGCCGCGCCGCCCGGACTGGGAACCGGATCTGTTCCGGGCCACCAGCAATGGACTGGCCTGCGGCAACACCCGCGACGAGGCCACGCTGCACGGCCTGTTCGAAGTGGTGGAGCGCGACGCGCTGTTCACCGACGAGACCGAGGCCGGCGCCCGGCGCACGCTCGTCGACCCGGCCTCCGTCGAGGACCCGTACTGCCGGTCGCTGATCGACCGGCTCCTCGCCGCCAACGCGCTCCTGGAACTGGTGCTCGTCGCCAACACCTACCGGGTGCCGGTATGCCTGGCCTACCTGTGGACGGAGGACTACCCGGCGACGTTCGCCGGGGCCGGCTGCCACACCGATCCGCACATCGCCCTCTCCCGGGCCCTGACCGAGGCCGCCCAGTCCAGACTGACCTGCATCACCGGCACCCGCGACGACCTGCCCGGCCACGAACCGGCCCTCGACACCGAGCCGCCCCGGCCCACCCTCGCGGGAGAGCTGTCCGACTGGACCTCCCTGACCACCTCCCCGCCCTCGACCGGCACCTTCGCCGACCAGGTCGACCGGCTCGCCGAGCGCATCACCCACGTCACCGGCCACCAGCCGGTGCGCGTCGACCTCTCGGCGTCCGGCGAGCCCTTCGCCACGGTGAAGGTTGTCGCCCCGGGCACCCGCTCGCGCATCCGCCGCTCCGTCCCCCGCTGACCCGAGGAGTCGCCGCCGTGCCCGCACCCCCGCCCGCCCTCTCGCCCGACGAGGCCACGCTCCAGCGCGGCTACAACGCCCTACACACCGCCCGGACCGGCAGCGACCTGACAGCACGCCTCTACGCCCTCGCGATGGGCGACGCCTACCCCACCGAGATCGCCCCGACCAGCTCCTGCGACTGGCCACTGGTCGCCACCCTCATCGACCGGCTCCGGCTGCAACCCGGGCAGACCCTGGTCGACCTCGCCTGCGGAACCGGCGGCACCGGCCTGTGGCTCGCCCGCGCACTGACCGCCCACCTCGACGGCATCGACATCTCCGACACCGCCATCGGCCTTGCCACCGCCCGCCGCGCGGCCTTCGTCGCACCCGACCGCGCCCGCTTCACCGTCGCCACCCTCCAGGCCACCGGCCTGCCCGACACCCACGCCCACGCAGCCATCTGCATCGACGCCATCAGCCACGCCACCGACCGCACCACCGCCCTCACCGAACTCCACCGCATCCTGCACCCCGGCGCACGCGCCGTCCTCACCCGCGCGCTGCGCCCCGAGGCCGAACCCGGCTGGACCGAACAGGTCCAGCACGCCGGACTCGTCGTCGAGCACATCGAGGAACGGCCCCACGAACCGCGGATGTGGGCCCGCCTCTACCAGCTCTGGCAGGACCACGAGGCCGAGCTGCGCCGGGAACTCGGCGACGCCCAGACTGAGAACATGCTCGCCGAGGCCGCCCGGACGCTGCCCACGCTGGACGGCCGCCGGGCCGTCGCCCTCACCCTGAGACGGCCCCCGGCCTGACCGGACGCCCGACTGGGGCCGGGTAGGCTGCCCCCACCCGCCCGGCCGGGCAGGGGATGACCACCACAAGGGGACGACATGACGACGGCGGCAGTGCTCTCCGCAGGCTCCTGGGGCACCGTGTTCGCGGCCGTGCTGGCCGACGCCGGTACCGACGTCACCCTCCACGCCCGGCGTCCCGAGATCGCCGCCGAGATCAACACGAGCCACCGCAACCCCGGCTACCTGCCGGACGTCGACCTGCCGAAACGGCTGCGGGCCACCACCGACGCGGCCGAGGCACTGGCCGGCGCCGACTTCGCGGTGGTGTCGGTGCCAGCCCAGGCCCTCCGGGCCAGCCTCACCGCCTGGGCACCGCTGATCGGCCCGCACACCGTGCTGGTGAGCCTGATGAAGGGCATCGAACTCGGCACCGCCAAGCGGATGAGCGAGGTCATCACCGAAGTCACCGGCGCCGGGCCGGAGCGCGTCGCGGTGGTCAGCGGGCCCAACCTGGCCATGGAGATCGCCAACCGGCAGCCCGCCGCCAGCGTCGTCGCCTGCGCGGACGACCAGGTCGCCCAGCGCCTCCAAGCAGCCTGCCACACCCCGTACTTCCGCCCCTACACCAACACCGACGTCATCGGCTGCGAGCTCGGCGGCGCCGCCAAAAACGTCATCGCCCTCGCGGTCGGCATCGCGGCCGGCATGGGACTCGGCAACAACTCCCAATCCCTCCTCATCACCCGCGGCCTCGCGGAAACCGCCCGGCTCGGCGCCGCACTCGGCGCCGACCCCCACACCTTCTCCGGCCTCGCCGGCATGGGCGACCTCGTCGCCACCTGCACCTCCCCGCTCTCCCGCAACCGCTCCTTCGGCGAACTCCTCGGCCGCGGACGCTCCGTCACCGAGGCGGCCGCCGCGATCAGCCAGACCTCCGAGGGCGTCAAAACCTCCGAAGCGATCCTCGACCTCGCCCGACGCCACGGCGTCGAGATGCCCATCACCGAGACCGTCGCCCGCCTGGTGGCCGGCGACGTCGACCTCGACAAGGCCACCACGTTGCTGATGGAGCGCCCCACCAAGCCGGAACGGCACGCCTTCCCGCACTGACCCCCAGGGCCCCGCCGTGGGCGGGCGGTACAGGTGGCCGGCCCGGCCACCTCCCCACCCGCCCGCACCCCGAAGGGGGCCGCCGTGCTGATCCCGTTCCTCCAACTCGCCGCCACCACCACCCTGCTCGCGTGGATGGCCGCCGCCGGATTCCGCCAACGCCCCCACGGCCAGTGGCTCAGCTGGACCATGTTCTGCTACGCCACCTTCACTATCGTCCCCGTACTGCGCGGCACCAGGAGCGTCCGCACCGAGGACGTCGACATCTACACCGTCCTGCCCCCGGGCAGCTTCGTCGTCTCCCCCGCCCAGCTCGCCACCGTCCTCGACCACCTCCAGGCCACCGGCTTCGAGCAGCTGGAGGGCCAGGTACGCGTCCTGGACCGCCACGGCGACGAGCACACCCTCACCGTCAGGAACGGCCGTGTGGATCGCTGACGCCATCGCCGCCGCCTTCCGGTACCCCACCGACGAGGCCCGCTTGCAGTGGTTCCGGATCGCGCTGGGCCTCGCCCTGGCCGTCCGCTTCCTCCTCGCCCTCGGCCACGGCGGCTGGAACCGCCTTACGCCCGGCACCTACAGCGCCTTCGCCCTCACCCGCAGGCACGGCGCACGCCAGGCCCGCCGGATCGCCCGCGCCTACAAGCCGGTCCTGGCCGCCCGCCCCGCCGCCGCCCTCGCCCTGGCCGCCGGCGTCCTGCCCCGCCTGTCCGCCCTGCTGGTCCTCGCCGCCCTCGCCTACGAACTCACCTACGCCAAGAGCCCCAACACCCTGCGGTTCGCGATCCTGATGACCACCACCCTGGTCCTCGCCGGAAACCCCGGCACCGGCTGGCCCGAGCACCGCCTGAGCACCCACAACACCTGGGCCCAGGTGCTGGCCGTCCTCGTCACCACCGACCTCTACTGGAACAGCGCCTGGCAGAAAGCCCGCTCGCCCCAGTTCCGCACCGGCCTCTACCTCGCCCAATGGGTCCACGTGTACGCCCAGGTCAAAGACCGGCTCCCCAGCGGGGAACACCTCATCCCGGGCATCGTCCGCCGGCACCTGGGCGACCTATCCCAGCGGAGCATCCGCGCCTGGCGGCTGGTGGCAGTCACCGTCATCGCCCTGGAGATCCTGCTCCCGCCCGCCCTGCTGATCGAGCAGACGAGAACAGCCGCGATCATCGCCGGGATCGCCCTGCACGTCGGGTTCTCCGGGCTCAAGCCCCGCCAGCTGATCGCTTTCAGCACGGTCACCCTCGCCAGCTACATCCTGTTCGCCGGGGCGTGACACGACATCGCCTGTCGTCAGGCCGGACCGTCCAGGGGGTGCCCCGTCCACTCCGGCACAGGCTCCGGGTGGAGGATCTCGTCCACCACGGCTCCGCCCAGGCCGGCCACGGCAGCCACCTCCTCCTCGTCCATACCCGCCGCGACAGCCGCCGCCACCAGCCCTGCACGGCGACTGGCCAACCGCTGCGGATACTCGTCACCCTCCAGGTAGCGCGTGCGCCAGGCCCCGGCAGCGATCTCCGCCCAGTACGTCTGACCCCGGCCCTTCGGCACCGGGTCCGTGAAGTGCGCCGGGCAGCGGCTGCCGGGACCGGCCGGCGCAGGTTCCTGGCACTCCGGGTGCCCGCACAGCTCCAGGATCGCGATCCCGAACAGCGGATCACCACCACAGAGCACCCGCAGCGACGGACCGCGATCGCTCTCCGGGCACCGCAGCACCACCTGGTCCCTGAGCGGCCAACCGGTCTCAACCACGAACGGGCCACGCTGCTGTCGACTCGGGCTCCACCACTGACAGATGTGCCCGGCCACCGCCAGCGCCACCAGCGGGTGCCACCTCACCACCGCGCCCGCGTGCTCCGACGTCGGGAACTCCAGTACCACCGCTGTCGGGTCCCGGTCCGTGCCGGCCTGCTCGATCGACTCCATAGCCACCCGGATCAGGTCTCGGGTCAACACCGTTTCCACCACTGCCTCCTGAGGGCATACGGACAAGCCGCGCTCGCACGGCACCGAACCGGCCGGTTCGGCATCCCTTCAGGGCTGATGAGGGGACAGCGTCACCGCCGCCCACAGGCCACAGCGTAGCGGCTACTCGTCGGGGGCCGGGAAGTCGACCGGCGGCCCTGGACGTCGGCAAGGGCGAGCACCACGGAATCGCCGTCACCCGGGCCGGCAAGCGGGTCTTCGACAAGCGGCTGCCGAACAGCGAACCCAGGATGCGGGCCGTGCGGGACAAGCTCATCGCCAAGCACGGCACCGTCCTGGTCGTGGTCGTGGTCGACCAGCCCGCCTCCATCGGCGCCCTGCCACTGGCGGTCGCCCGGGACGCCGGATGCCGCGTCGCCTACCTGCCCGGCCTGACGATGCGCCGCATCGCCGACCTCTACCCCGGCGAGGCCAAGACCGACGCCCGCGACGCCTTCGTCATCGCGGACGCCGCCCGCACCATGCCCCACACCCTGCGCGGCATCGAGCTCACCGACGAGACCATCGCCGAGCTGGAGATGATCGTCGGGTTCGACGACGACCTCGCCGGCGAGGCCACCGCCTGCGCGGCCTGCTCACCCAGATCCACCCGCACCTGGAACGCGTGCTGGGTCCGCGACTGGACCACCCGGCGGTGCTGGCCCTGCTGGAACGGTTCGGTTCCCCGGCCGCCCTGCGCAGGGCCGGACGCCGTCGCCTGCTCAACGTCGCCCGGCCCTTGGCCCCGCGCAGGTTCGAGTGCCTCGGCGAAGACATCGTCACCGCGCTCGACGAGCAGACCGTCATCGTCCCGGGCACCGAGGCGGCCGCACTGATCGTGCCGAGCCTGGCCGGCTCGATGCGGGCCGTCCTCGACCAGCGCAAGATCCTGGAGAAGCGGATCCAGGAACTGCTGGACGAGCACCCGATCTCGAAGATCCTCACCTCCATGCCCGGCATCGGGACCAGGACCGGTGCCCGCGTCCTGATCGACGTCGACGACACGAGCGCGTTCCCGACAGCCGCCCACCTCGCCTCCTACGCCGGCCTCGCCCCGGCGACCCGCAGTTCCGGTTCCTCCATACGCGGCGAGCAACCCTCCCGACGCGGCAACAAGCAGCTGAAACGGGCGTTCTTCCTCGCCGCGTTCGCCTCACTCGGCGACCCGGCCTCCCGCGCCTACTACGACAAGAAGATCGGCCAGGGCAAACGGCACACCCAAGCCCTCCTCTGCCTGGCCAGACGCCGGGTCGACGTGCTGTTCGCCATGCTCCGCGACGGAACCCTCTACGAGTCCCGGCCGGCCGAAGCGGTCAGCTGAGCCGCGGATCCGCCATCAGCACCACACGATCGGCCGCGGGGTCGAACCCGAGCACCGGGTTCCCGTAGTCGCCTTCGGCTGTCATGACCACCGGCTTGCCCAGCCTGCGGCCCACAGCGGTGAAGAACCCGCACAGGACGTCCACGCCTTCCTGGCCCTGCAGCTCGCGAAGGTCGACATCGAAGTCGATCTCCTCGGCAGACATCGGACGGAAGATCGCCAGCATGGCTGGGACCGGCCAGACCTGCAGATTGACCGTCTCTGCATCAGCCGGACGCGACAGCACCTCCACCACGGGAGGCAGCGGCACGGCGACGCGGCCCTCCGAGTACTCCCATGTCCACCCGCTCGACCGAACCAGGTCGAACACCGCCTGCCAGTCCTCCACCGAGGTGCCTGCCACGCACACATCCGGCAGAGCACCCATCAGGTCAGGGTCGAAGAAGTTCCTGACGTCGTCCCATAGCAGATCCGGCATCCCGCCATGCTGCCCGCCAACGCCCCCGATCGCAGCCTGATTTTCTTGACGAACCCCATAGAGGCACCCCCCCCGACCACCGAGCCCGACCGGCCCCAAACACCCACGTCAGGATCCGATGCGCACCAAACCCGGATACACGGCGCAGCCCGGCGATACCCGGCAGAGCGAGCCGACCGTGCTCGGGGGTTCACGGCCGGCCCGTTCCGGGGGTGCCCCACGACCACACCGCCTGCCCGCCATGCTGCGCCGTACGGAGCACCCTGCGGTCAGTGGTCACCGTCGTGCTGACTTTCGGGCTGGTCACCGGGTCCGCCGCGCCCTGCATCACGATGCGGCCCCACGACGTGCCACCGCCCATGTCGGGCGGCAGTGGCTGGGCCGGCTCGGGAAGACGGACAACGGCGTCGTCACGGTAACCACGCTCTGGGCGGATGAGCGCCTCTACTATCCGCTACACGCGGTGCCCTACACCCCGGCCCACCACTTCCCGAGGAAGCGCAACGACCCCGACTTTCACACCAAGCCGCAGCTCGCCACCGACCTTGTCGGCCAGGCCCAGCGGGCCGGGGTCACGTTCCGGGCGGTGGTGGCGGACTGCGGCTACGGTGACCACGACGAGTTCCGACACACCCTGCGCGAGGCCGGCCTGCCGTTCGTCATGGCCCTCAAGCCCCGCCGCGGTACCTGGGCCTACAGGGACCAAGCGCACACCCCGGTCGAAGCGGCACACGCCCTGACCTGGACAGATCCCGAGCACCCAGGCGAGTGGACGCCGGTTGTCCGCACCTTCCGCGACGGGCACACCGAGACCTGGTGGGCCGCCGACGCCCGCCTCGGAGCATGGGGACCCGACGGATGGACCCGCCTGGCGGTGGCCACCGCGCACCCCGGCACCCTGCCGGACAAAGCCACCACACGCCACCGCCGGTACCGCGCGAACAGCACCTTCAACGGCTCGACCCCCAGCCGTCGGCGGGCCCGGCCGATCGCGGCGGTCGTGGGCACCCGCCACGACCGCCGCCCGTCCCCGAGCCCCTCACCCAGCAGCCGGGCGACCTCCTCGTAGCCCTGCCCGAAGAACAGGCACATCGCCAGCACGAAGTACACAACCACCCGCGCCGGCAGCAGACGACTGCGTTTCTCACCCCGCCCGGTCTCGGCGATCACCTCATCGACCAGCCCCGGCGGGAACGCCCGGGTCAGTACCCCGATCGCGATCCGGTCCGATATCCGCTCACTCGCAGGCGCCTTGACCTGCCCCACCCTCGCCACACCACAACCAACGAGACACCGACCACAAAGTCACCGGCATTGGGCCTAAGCCTGTCGGCCACCCGTCGTGCTGCAGTCCGGGGCGACGGAGGCGAACCCGGTGGCGTACTGGGTGGGGATAGGGCCACCGGCCAGGCGGCGCAGGTGTGTCTCGGCGGCGACCTGGGCCTTGACCTCGTGGCCTCGGGAGGTGCGGGGCAGGGCTTCCATGCAGGGCCGTACGACGTACGTCAGCAGGTGCCGGTGCCAGGACGTGCGGAGGTCCTCGGGGTCGTGGGCGACCGCTACGGTCTCCAGCAGGCGGCTCCATGCGGTGCCGCCCGGGTCGGCGACCTGGTTCCCCCGGGTGAATCCGGTGAGCTCCTGCTCGGCGGCGGCACGGTGCATGGCGCGCTCGGCCATGGCGGGCATGGCGGCCGCCCACGCGAGAAGGTCACGGCGTCGGGGGTCCGTCCCTCGCCACAGTCCGGCCCGGCCGATCGGCGCCGAGGCGGCCGGGATGCCGGTGATCGTGGTCTGGTGTTTTGTGCCGTGGGTGACGGCGGAGACGGCCAGGCTCAGCTGTGTGTCGTCGGGGACGTCGCCGCGCTCGATGGCCGCGCGCAGGTGCCGCAGGACGAGGGGTCCGCCTCTGGAGGACATCAGCAGCACGCCCATCCACGGCGGGACCAGACCGGACTGGTCGACAATGTGCGCGGGGGCGATGGTTCCCCTGACTTTCGGGGTGCGCCAGGCGGTGAGCGGGTCGAGCGCCTGCTGGGACTCCCACCTGCTCTGGAGCCGTTCGCCGTCGTGCCAGGCGACGGCGACGGTGGCGCCGTCGTCGTCCGCCCGCAGGCGCATGGCGCGTGCCGGCCAGGTCCACAGGTCCAGCCGGCCGGCGGCCTGCCGTTCCTTCCCGATCGCCGGCGGTGCCGGATCCCGTTCCCATACGGGCAGGTCCCCCTCGGCGCGCGGCTGCGGCGGCAGGTTCAGCAACAACTGGTCCTTGAGGAGGAGGTGTCCGTGGACGGAGACGTGGGCGCTGCCGGCCACTGGCGGGACCGGCGCGCCGTAGGTCAGGCCGCCCCCGGGGGCGGCTTTGAGGCTGGACACGTCGTACCCGAGCAGGACCAGCAGTCGCAGGGCGGCCGCCGGCGCGGGCACCGCCGAGCCGCCGGGCCCCGTCTCGTCTCGCGCGAACCACTGCCGGCCGGTCTGGCTCATGAGGTAGGAAGGGTGCAGGACCTCGGGGCCACGCGCGCACTCCGTCAGATGGCCGCTCTGGAAGGCCGGGTAATGCGGGTCATACAGGTTGAACCGGGGCGCCCACCGGTCGAAGTAGGCGCAGATGCGGGCGGCGTCGAGTGTCTCGGCCCGCCAGGCGTGCTGCCACTCGGCGGTGTCGCCGGGCCCGGCGGCGGCGTCGAAGGCCGCCAGCAGCACCCGCAGCAGCACCGCGAGTTCTTGACCGGGGACCAGCTCCAGGCGCAGGCGGTGGGCCCGGGCCAGGGCTTCGCGCAGCCCGACCTCACGGTAGGTATCGGTGTCCAGGTCATGGACGGGCACCCAGCCGGACTCGGAGAGGTTGAACGACGACGGCAACGGCTTCTCCTCAAGACTGGGGCGGGCCCGGCGGGGCCCGCCCTCACGGTCGACGGTCAGACGCAGTGGGCGGCGGCCAGCGGGTGGCGGCCGCCCCGCATCGCGGCACCGGCCTGCTCGGCGCTCGCCCCGGCCCACACCTGCACCCTCCAGCCGCCCAGCTCGACACCGGGGCAGACCAGGTGCCCGGACAGCAGCGCGTTGGCGAGGGTCTGGGCGCTGCGCGCCTGGAGGCCCAGCTGGAGGACGTCGCTGCGCAGTTCGGTGTCCGGGGTCCCGCGGTCGATGCGGTAGGCGGCGTACCAGTGGGTGCCGTAGCCGGGCACGCCTGGCACATCGGTCTCGGCGGCGGGGATCTCCCGGTCGTCCGGGCCCGTGTCGAAGGTGGTGGTCATCCGGACCGTCTCCAGGTACTGGTCCTCGGCCTCGGCCTGGCTGCCGGTCTCCTGGACCTCGTAAGAGTCGTCGTCCCAGTAGACGAGGGCTGTCGTGGGCTCGCCGGTACCGGGCCGGGGATAGGTGACGACCTCGATCCGGCACAGGTCCGTACCGTTTCTGTCCGTCCGCAGCGTGCGCCGCACGACGTCGACACGGCCCTTGTCCAGCAGGGTCCGGACCTGGTCGGCGTACTCGTCGGAGACCTCAACGCCGTCATTGCTGCTGATCACGGTGCGCATCGTGCTGTCCTTCCACCGGCGGGCTCGTCCCTCCGGAGTGGTCCGCGGAATGAACTGGGCAGTGGGCAAGGAGAACTGGTGAAGAGGTAGGCCGGTCGGCGACCGGCCCCGGCGCAGGGCTCAGGTGCTGGACGTCCGTCTGTAGGGTCTGCTGGCCTGCGACTACGCGAGGGGCTGCGCGGGGGCTTGCGCCCGGCCGTCGACGGTTTCGATCCAGGAACCGGTGCGCCGGTAGCGCAGCCGTTCCAGGACGGCGTCGCGGGCCCGGGCGGAACAGGGGCACCTCGCGGTGGTCACGGACCTCGAAGTCGTCGGCCAGGACGACACCCTCGGCATCGCGGATCTCGGCGGTCTCGCTCCGGCCGATCAGCTCGCCGGCCGGGAAGGAATAGAAGTGTGCAGTCAGCACGGTGATCCCTTGAACTCGGGTTCGGACGTTCCGGGGACGGGGGCTTCGCGCGCCGGCCCGCCTGGTCGGGTCTGTCGCGGGGCGGATCAGGCGGTCCAGGTGGTTCCCTTGCGGATCTCCTGAAGGGTGTCCCGATGGACGTCGAGACGATGGGCCACCTGAACCCACGTGAGGTCCCGGCCGCGGCCGTAGAGCCCTTCCTCTTCCGCTCGTCTGATCGCGTCCCCGAGGTCGGCCTCGCAACCCGCGAGGGCCGCGACCGTGTCCTGGAGCACACGGCGACGCAGTGCCTGATACCGGATCACCGCCTCGGTGCCGTCCGCCTCCGTCACCGGGGACACTTGCGCGGCGTAGGCGGCGAGGATCTCCGCTGCCCGGCGGATGGCCTGGCTCCGGCTGTCGACGGTCAGCAGCACCGACTCCCGCTCGCCGAGGACTGCCGCGACGGCGTAGGTGTCGCTGTCCTCCGTGAGCGGCGCCACGCGGACGATGGCCGCCCTGTCGAAGGACACCCAGTCATAGGCGACGTCCTCAGCCAACCGGTAGTAGGCGGCGACACCGCCGGCCAGCACCGCCCGGGCCTCGTCCTCGTCCTCGTGCAACGAGAACGCGAGGTAGTTGTCGTTGACACTGTCGTTGGTCGCAACGACCCACCACGTGCCGACCCGTGCCATGGCCAGGCCCAGGTGCTCCTCGGGAAACCAGATGTCGTCCTCGGCTGGCTCGAACCGCTCGCAGAAGTCGTCCAGGCCCTGCCCGACACACAGGGCCAGGTAGATCCTGGCCTCGGTTGCGTAGCGCGCCAGGGCGGCCAGCCCTTCGGCGGATACCGCCCCGTCCGGGAGGTCGGCGGCCAGGTCCAGAGCCGCCTCGATGGCCTCCTCCCTCGAGTCGTGGGTACTCCACTCGACCTCGCCAGCGATCCGCGAGACGCAGTACGTACCCTCCCCGTACTCCTCGTACGCGACCGTGGCGATGAGAACGTCACCGGCCTCCCACCGGAACGCGCGTCCGCCCTCCTCGAAGGGGTCGGCGCGCTCCCAGACGAGCTCGACCAGATCCCGATCGAAGAGCTCCTGCGCCTCGGCCTCGGAATCGCACAGGACCGTCCGCTCCCCCGAGTGCCAGATCCAGCCGCCATCGACCTGCACCGTGACCAGATGGGAGGGATAGCCGTTGGCCATTGTGCCGATGTCGATGTGCCGAGATGCCCCAGCGCTCGGGGCGGCGAAGTCGAGGCCGACCGCCTCGGCCTCGTCCCGGCTGAGATCACGCGCAGCCATCACACCCTCCAATCAAATGACGGACTATCCGTCACTCGTAGACGGTAGCACCCAACCAGGGGTGGTGCGGCATTGAATGACGGAATATCCGTCATTGGAGCCTCGAAGAGGTCACGGCGCTCGCTCCGGCGCCGCCGGAGCCGGAGAGCTCCTTGACGATCTCGGGGAACCCCTACGACCCACCACCCGGAGCAGCCTTGACCGTCAAAACTTCTGGCCCCGGCTCGCAGATCACGTGAGGATGCCTTCATGCGCTTTCCTCGTGCCTCCGGCCCCAAGCTTCTCGACGTCATCGATCGCTACGTCACACCAGCGACACAGGGTGTCGGGCGCTACCTGCACCTGCTGCACGGCAACTTCGCGCGCGACGACGAGAGTGAGCGCACCCCCTTTCTCCAGTCCCTGAGTGCCGCCGCCCGAGAGATCACCGACGAAGAACTCGGGATCCTGTTGGAGAGCGAATGGCGCTCCCGACTCACGGCCGCCTGGTTGATCGGCTTCGACCGCCGCGAGCACTTCCGCGGCGTCCTCGGCGATCTTCTCCTGGCCAGCCAGCTCTGCTTCGCCGGCCAGGGCTACTGCATTGCCCTCGCACGCTTCGGCGCGGACGAGGACGCCCAGCACCTGACGGCTTACCTGGACCGCTACCTCCGACGGCCTGACTGCCAGTACGACCAGCACTGGGCTATCAGCGCGCTCCTCCACATCGACAGCCGTACCGGAAGCGAATACGCCGCTCGTTTCCTGGCTCCCGGCGGCCTCTGGCACCAGTGGAACGAGGCCCAGTACAAGCCATCGCCGCCAAGCCGGTTCATCGACGAACTGTGCGCTCTTGCTGCCGAAGACGCCGTCGAAGGCTCCAAATCGGCGCCACAGGAAGGGGCCTGAACCATGACCGAACCGCAGATCGTGCCGATGCCCGGCCAGGTCTGGGGCCTGGCGGCACCGGATACCGGCGGGCCTATCTTCGTCACCAGCTACGACGGAAAGAACCTGTGCACCACCGTGCTCACCGCCGTGGATGTGGCCGGAGAAGTCTTGTGGCGCCGCGAGTTCGACGGACACCCCGGTCGGCCGCGCGTCAGTACCAGCGGATCCGTATGGGTCGCCCATCGCGGGCCGACAGGAGCCGTCCTGACCGAACTGGACGCCGCCGGCTCGACCATGGGCTCGATCACGCCCGAACACGAGCCCCATGAGCGCCTCGGTTCGTTCGCGGTGCTGCCCGACGGCATCTGCGCGTCCTGGCTGCCCGCCGAGCGGAACCGCCCCGTTCCGGCTGGCCGCCACGCACGGGTCGCACGCCACCGGGAGGACGGCTCGGTGCGGTGGTCGACACCGGCCGTGCTCGACCAGTTGTCGTTTCCGGGCTGCATCGAGATCAGCGCCGAGACGAGTTGGGAAGCGCGGCCTTCGAAGCCGTGGGCGCCGCAGACCATAGAGGCACACCACTGGGAGCCGTTGCTGGTCGCCGGCCACCGCATCGCCGCGACGTTCGCCGACGGCAGGAGCGGCATCGCCGTCACGTTCTTCCTGGACACCACCACCGGTCGGCTCATCGCCGCGAGCCCTCCCGGGCCCAGCCACCACAAGGCGATCGTTGGACCCGGCGAGTTCCTCATCGGATCCCAGGGCTACGGCGCGTTCAGCACAGCACAGTACGACTCCGCCGGCACCGTCGTGCGGGAGTGGCCAACGCACGCGATGCTGCTGGTCGACCGACACGGCGCCATCAGCGGCCCCGAGTCCGAGAACACCACGCCGTCCCGTTCGCGGTTCGTCGGCCTCGAGCCCGGCGGCACAGTGCGCCGCGGACCTGCACTGTCCGGCTACTACACCACCTACCCGGCTCTGGACCACGATGGCACCGCGGTGTTCTGGCAGGACGGCCGCCTGCTCGCGGTCGACACCAACTTCCACATGCGTGAACTGTTCGCACTGGAAGACGAGAAACGCGCGGTGATGAGCAAAATCATGCTCCTCGACAAGGGGCAGGTGGCCTTCGCTCTGCACGACGAGCTCTTCATCCTGCGGTCGACGGGCCTCAGCCCCTTGGACAACGGCGTCTGGCCATGCGCGGACGGTGGTCTTCACGGGAACCCCGTGACACACCAGTAGCGAACTGGCAGTCCAAGGGCGGTCGGAGCCACCGGCACCTCGACTCCGAGACGGGCTGCCCTTCTCCCTATAACAATGATCGGACACTCTGGCGGCCCTCATCTGGGCGACATCGGCCGACGGGCCGTTGATCCTGGTCGCCGAGTCAGCTTGCACACAGTGGCCTGGGGCACCACGCAACTATCCCAACGACGAGGGCGATTACGGGCGAGCCTGCAAGGGTGGCCATAGAAGGCTCTCCTTGTTCTCGACCGGGTGTGACGTCCCGTGGTGACAGCTTGCCGTGCCACTCGGTGGGGCGCGGCGCTGACACCGACACGTGCGATTCCGAGTGCTCGACGTTCGTGGCGCGGTGCACGTGCCGGGGCCGGCTACTCGACGGCCTGGTCGTGGGCGGCGAGCGTGGCGTCGAGACCGGGAACCTCGTTCAGCGTGTGATGGTCAGCGGGATCGTGACCTGGCTGGCGCGACCAGCGCGTAGGACAGCATCGAAGTCGTTCAGCGTCTTGATGGGGCCGGTGATCAGGAGCACGGTAGCCCCGGCGGCGGCGACCAGCTCCGTCCAGCCTGCGGGGACCGGCATCGTGCCGTCATACACCGTGGTGTTCTCGGCTCCGATCAGCAACTCGTTGCGGCCGTCGGCCGTCAGCTTCAGGCTCGCGCGCCATCGGTGATCGACCGGGTCGGGGGTGATCGGCAGGGTCAGCCGGCGGGCGCCGTAGGCGCGTACGACGAACTCGTTGACGTCGGCGCTCAACAGGGTGCCGTCCAGTGCGGTGTGGGCGACAGTGGTGGGCTGGATCATGATGATCGCCGCGCCGGCTCCGGGAATCCGCGCGGCCTGCGCCTCCAGCCCGACTACAAAGGGCTGGGGCGAGGCGCCGGGTCCGGCCGCGGGCTCGGTGATGCGGTGGACCTTGAGGGGCTTGCCGGACTTCTCGCGTCCCATAGTCAGATACTCCTCGGTTCGTCTGGGTGTGTCTTGCACCGGGAAGTCTGGGACGCCCTGCCGGGCCTCGTGCAGCCTTCCGCGTTTGTGGTTCGGGGATGGCCACCTAGGCGAGGCGCATCCGGGCCTTCCTGACCTCCGCCATCGCTCCGCGCGGGTTCCCCATCGCCAACGCCATGAGAGCGGCTCCCAGATGCATGACGGCCGGGGAGCGGTCGTCGTAGTAGTCGTCAGCCCACCCGACGTCAACGTAGACGTCGTCACCGACGGGCAGGTTGAGCCCGGGGAACGGGGTGCGCAGGATGCTGACGCCGTCTCGGATCTGGTCCATCCGGGCATCGACACGGGCGAGGGCCTTTTTCGGCGTGTCCGTATCTCCGCGGCTCTTACCGGCCCTGATGTCCACCTCGGTCTCGATCTGCCAGTGGGGCAGCAGAGCGGCGATGCCGCGGAGCTGCTGCTGGGCGCGGTCTACGGCGGCGCCCACCTCCTCGGGGGTCAGGGGGCGGCAGGCGCCGCCGCTGGGGAATGCCCAGTTGCCAGCCTGGTCGGGAACCTCGGAGGGCAGCCGGGCGAACTGAGCCGCGGGAATCACCAGGGCCGCCGGGACGGTGTCGGCGACACGGAGCTCGTCCAGCCGGTCGGCGAACTGCCGGCAAACGGTATCGATGTCGGCGATCGCGGCGGCGACGTCGGCAGCGTGCGACGGGTCGACAGTCATGATGCAAAGCCCCTTTGCTGCTAGAGCCCGAAGCACGGGCGTGGTCCGGTCGGGGAGAATTCCCGGTGGCCCGGGTGTCTGGGAGAGTGGCACGCCCTACCGACACACGGCATTGGCAGGACGCCCTGGACAGCTGCCCCGCTACGCGTCCAGGTCCGCGGTCGGGTCGTCCATGTCGGCGCGGGCCATCACGTGGTAGGCGCCCATCGGCAGCATGGCCTGAAGTCCTTGCAGGATCTCGTCCGCGGTGTCGAGTCCCATCGTCCGGCCCCACGCTGTGGCCAAGGCCTTGGCCTTGGAGTCCTCGGGCTCGGCAGCCTCGGCTCGGGCGTAGACCTCCCGGGCCTGGCGCATCTCGGCGGCGAAGGCCTCGCGCGCCGCATTCAGGGCGGTGCTCATCACAGTGACGTACTCGTAGTAGGCAGTACCGTTGAAGACCCGTTCGTCGACGGAATAACCGGCGTCCTGGGCGCCCTCCCTGTTCTCCCGCAGCCAGTCGTCGGCCTCGCGGAGGAAACGCCACAGGTCGTCAGGTCGGCCCAGGGCGCGATACGAACCGACCTGGTGTCCGGTCCGGATGAGCCGCCGCAGCATCTCGGCGCGGGTCACGCCCGCCTCGGCCGCCTGCTCGTCGACCGCGTCCAGGAGGGACTCCGGCAGTTTGACGTCGGTGGGCCGCTTCTTCTCTCCGATCTTGGGGCGTCCGCCCTTGTCCCGCTCGCCGAAGAACTGGCGGACGGCGTCCTCCTCCTCGTTGTGGCGCAGCCAGGTCCGGGCCGCGCTGTCGTCGAGGAACTGGTAGCGCGCCTGGTTCTCCGCGCCCTCTCGCCAACGCTGGAGCACCCACTTACCGCCCGCCGTCCGGTAGAGCGCCTGGTGGTAGCCGTCCACTCCTCCGGCGTTCACACCCACCTGCCGGTTCAACCGCTTGTCCCACCGGGTGTTCTCGGGGAACTTCTCAGCGGCGCCGGGATCGAACCGGCTCACCACCGCCGGCTCGTCGACCGTGGGGTCGTAGTAGTCGTGCACGTCGACGCGGGCCATCGCCGCTCCTCTGAGAGGGGTCTGCGCGGGGGCTCCCACACAGCACCAACCTAACAGGTTTTCACCCGTGAAAACTTGAGGTTTAGGTTTTCACGGGTGAAAACCTGGCGTTCAACGACGGAGTCTCAACTGACCGGTCGAGATGGGTGATTGCCGATCCGAGTCCCTGGAGGTCCACGCGGCCACGTCCAACCCGCCGGGCCCCGGTGCCCGCTCCGGCCTGCGAAAGTGAACACCCGCCCCGGGGCCGGACAGTACGATGCCGGTCGTCATCAGCCCTGGTGAGATCCGCTGGCCGCATCCGCGGCCGGTGCACTCGACACCGAAAGGGCACTGCCATGCCTGACTACTACTCCGGCCTGGACCGCGGCGAGCGGAACGAACTGCGCGGACTGACGGACCGGCTGTTCGCCACCGGCATCCAGGCCACCTTCTCGCAGCTCACGCAGCCGCAGGCGGACGCGCACGTGTGGCTGACGGCCCCCGGAATCCGGCCGCCCCATGCCTGACCGGCCAGGCGAGCGGGCACCCCGGAGGCGGTACCGCGTGATGCCGGTCCGGCACGCGGTGAAGGCGAGGCGGCTTCGACGGAGCCGGAGTTCGGTGGCCGCTCCGGGGGTGCGCTCATGCTTCGAGAGTGATGGGGCCGTCGGGAATCCAGCCGTCGACGTAGCCTTCCATTGGCACGCCGAGATCCCAGGCAAAGGGCGTCGCCGTGCCAGCGCACAACCCGGCGATCGGACAGTGCTCGTGCTGCCCGTATACGCACCCGACCCAAACGCGGTCGAGTACCCGGAAGGGGGCTGGGCTCTTCTCGCTCAGACAGATAGGTCGGGGTCACCCCGGTCGGGGAGACCCCCCTCTGAGACGAGCGCCTCGTGCGTAAACTCGCCGCTCACGCACGGCGGCCGGACACTCGATTCGTGCACACTGTTCTCCTGCCCGATGACGAACGCGCCCTCATCAACGCGGTTGAGGCCATGGCCGCGACCCGAAGCACCCGCTCGGCCGAGCACGTCGTACTCGACCAGGGCCGGTTGCTGACCGCCAGGCCATGGCCGCGGCGGGGCGCGCCCCGCCGCGGCCGGCCCGGGCAGTGCCACCGCAACTCGCTGCGCGTCGCCCGAATCACCGGAGGTGTCTACGTCGAGGGGTACGCGCTGGGCCCTGACGGCATGGCACGGCCGCATGCGTGGTGCGTGGCCAGCGATGGCGCTGTTCTGGACCCCACGTGGCCTGGTGGGCGCGCCCACGCGTACCTGGGGGTGCCCATGAGCACCGAGTTCGTCCTCGCGTTCCAGGGCCGAACTCTTACCCGGACGTGCTTTCGCGGTGTGCTGGACACCGAGGTCCAGGTCACCCGCGACGCCAACCGGATCTTCACAGCCGGCGTACCGTCCTACGGTCTGATCGACGTCGGCCGTCCCCTTGAGCTGGGCTGCTCGCCGCCCGCGTAGCTCTCACCTCGGGTGGATCGGGGGGTACCGGCGGCCACAATCAGCATCCTGACCACCCGGTGGAGGCGGCCAGGCTAGACTGCGGAGCGGTCGACCTGGCTGGGCTCGCCGACCTTCCCTGCTCTCGCGGGGTGCGCAGTCGGTTCCCGACCGCTGCCGATGGCCTCTGGTCATCTGCCATTCCCCGCCCGTGCGGGGATTCCTCCCCTTCTTCTGGGCCGAGGGCTTCCTTTCCCCGCGTACGCGGGGTTGACCTGTGTTGGCCTGTGTTGAGCTGGGTTGATTGGGGTTCGAGTGGCTGTTGATCACGTGTGCAGTGCGGACGAGTACCGGCGCGGTCGACGTGATCCTGGGTGTCGGCGGGCGCACTCGGAGATGACCGCGCAGTACAGGCCGCGCCGCTCCGACGGGGTGTCGCCAGAGGTCCGTCGGAGGGTCGCCGAGTTGCTGGAGCAAGGATTGGACGCCGTGGCGGCGGCACGACGGACCGGGCTGTCCTGGCAGATGGTTCACGAACTCGGACGGATCGACGAGGCAGTTCACCGCGCGATCAATGGGCTGGGGCCGGAAGACCCGGTGGAGCTGATCGACGTACCGCGCCGGCCGCAGGTGCCCCTGCACCGCCAGGACAAGCGGTTCGGCGACGACCGCCAGGAGCAGGTGCTGGCCGGGTTGCGCGAGGGTCTGACGCCGCATTCGGCGGCGGTCCGGGCAGGCGTGTCCCCCTGCACCGTGAAGCGACACATGGAACCGGGGCGGCCGTTCGCGGTGCTCGCGACCGCGGCGCTGGCCCAGGCCGCGGCCCGGCTGGTCTGAGCCGCCAGAACCCGGCGACGGCTGGCGCCCTCACCACGCCGGTAGGGACGCTGGCCGCATGGAGCCCCCGTGTGGCGGCCCGTTGCGGCGGCGTCCTTGACAACGGAGGCCACATCCTCGAACCGGCGGACGCGCACGGCCATCGCGGTGAGCGGGGCGCGGTATCAGTGGCCGCGGTCGTGACGATCCGCCAGGTGCCGGATGCCCGCGGAGATGATGCGCATGCCGATGAAGTCCAGCGCCCCTCCTGGTTTGCGCGCTCTGCCTGGCGATCAAGCGGGTCCGCCATGCCCGGCACTGGACTCCGCCCGGCACCGCCCTCTGCCTACGGCACGGCCGCTGGACCGGAGCTCACGGACAGCAGTTCGCTGTCACGGCTCTGCCGGAGGTTCTCCAGGCCCAGCGCCCTCACTACCGGCTGATCCGCCGGCACGGCTGGCGGGACGTCGCCCGGGCGATGGACGACGCGCTGCGGATTTGCGGCACCTGGTGGGACAACCGGCGCTTCACCCAGGCCCTGGACCGCCGCCGGGCCGTCCTGCGCGGCCCGGCCTGGGCCGGGCACGGCCAGAGCCTCACCGTCGCGGCCTGCGGCTATCCCGAGGTCGTTGCTCTGGCCGGCCTCTTCCTGACACCCGCGCTGCGGGCCCTGCCGTTCACCGGCCGCACCGGCGACTACCGGGGCTTCGTCCAAGAGGTCCGCGACCGCGCCGCCCCTGGCTACTGGGACGACAAGATCGCCTCCAACGACCCGCTCACCCTCTGGATCGAGGCCGAACGCCACCACCACACCACCGCGACGGGAACCCGATGACCCGAAACAACCGCCGGCTCGACTCCCCGGTGGTCGAACGCGCTGCCGGACCGATGACCGTCGGCTACGTCCGCACCGTGATCGGCCAGAGCCCGGTCACCCAGATCAGCACGCTCCTCGCGGCCGACGTCGCGGAGAAGGAGGATCCGCTGCCACCGCTGCTCGCGCAGCATCGGCCAGTACTCCTCGGTGTGGCGGAGGGCGGCCAGCACCCCGCCCGCGGCGGAGGCCCGTCCGGCCTCCGCCTTGGTGGGCAGCATCGCAGCGGCCTGGGCGGTCACCCGGACCAGCGCCGCGTTCATCTCGCCCTGGCGGCCCGTCAGCGCGGCCTCGGCCCCGAACGCGCCCTGCAGTGTCTTGGCCGCCCAGACTGCCCACCTGGTTCTCCACGAAGACCAACAACATCGACGACCGAGCCCAGCACCACATGCTCGTCTCCGCAGCCACCCAGGCCCTGCACGAACTCGCTCACCTCACCAGCACAACTCCCGCCGGCCTGGCTCACGCGCTCCCCGCCTTCGGCGCCGACGAAGGCCCCGTCCGGGCCACGACCGCCTGCCACCGGTGTACTGCCCGCCTCGGTATCCGCGAGCCCGTCCCCGTCCACCTCCCGATTCACCACAAGGTCTGCACACAACACGGGATCTGGCTCAGCGATCTCGGAGAACACCACCTCGGCCTCTCCCTATGTCCCGAGATCACCACCGCCCAACACCGGGCGAACCGCCTCCTACGACGCTTCACACCCCAGCAACTCACCCTCGCCCACCAAACCGCGGCCACCGCCGTCGCGCCCTGGCCGGCCTCCCCAGCCGCCGTCCCGCACCACTGGAGATACCGGCTCCTCGCACTGCAGACCCACAATCACCAACGCGGCGTCCCGACCGACCTCGATGCCTACACACACGCCGCGATCTACCCCGACACCATCGAACTCGCCGCGGCAATACTCGCCAAGCATCCTCACGATCCAGCAAGATCCACTGGCGAGACCTCTCCGCACCTCCGAACGCTGACGCCCGTGAGTCACGGTCGCTTCGCCACTCAAGATTCCTCGTCGCAGGTCAGAACGACCGCGTCAGGGACGACTCGGTGACACAGAACACCCGGATGAGTGAACTCGTTCGAAAAGCGCGCGTGATCGTGACACCATGGACCGCGTGATGACGAACCGAAAGGTCCATGCCGCGTAGACGGCCGACGGACGTCCGGACCAGCCTCCCCCCACACCGGGCACAGGCTTCGAGACCCGCGATCGACGGTGTCTCCTCGCGGGCACTCTCCGAGGTAGCCCGTCTCGAACGCACCCGGAACTACCTGCAACTAGGGGATGTCACCGTCGCTGTGCGCCTGTGGCGGGACCACGTTCGCCGCTCCAAGCGGCAGCACTGGCCCGACTACGAGCTGGGCAACGTGCACTGGTACTGCTGCGGCAACCCCTTGGAGGCTCGCGCCCTCCTCGACACGGTGATGCACGCAATGTCACCACGGGCCGCCCGCGAACTCCGGAAGATCATCGACAGGCTTGACGCCGCCTACAGCATCCCTCTGCCGCCGCATGACGGCGAAGGAACATAGAGCACAAGCAGACCACCTAGAGACCCTCCCCCTCCGGGACCAGCACGGCCCCGCAACTACGCGGGCGGCACCTCGCCGACCTCCCCCGCCACATGCCAGGCCCAGAGCGCCCGGGCGCCCTCCAGGGTGCGGCACCATCCGGCCTGGCGGCCCGTCCGGCAGACCTCGAGTCCGTCCTTGCAGGAACAGGTGACTCGGAAGTACCCGGCCCAGCGGGTCACGACGGCTTCCTTGATCCAGCCCTGGTGCTCCCCCGCGCTGACCCGGATCGGCTTGGTCACCGCGTCCAGCTGCTCGCGAGTCACCCTGACCAGTAAAAACAAGTCGTAGCCCTCCACATAGTTGTCGGTGGCGGGGTAGTGCCACGTCAGGTCAGCCACCCACCGACCGCCGCGGCTGTAGACCCGGTGGACGGTGGCGTGGAATTCCTGCTCGGGGAAGTTCTGCATGACCAGGTCGCCGACCCTGACGGCTGTTCCCGCCCTCAGCGGCACGGCAGCGCGCTGTCGACTCTCATCCAAAGTTGACGTCACCCCGCACCTTGACGATCTTTGCTATCGCGCGCCGGGCATCGTCGCCGGGAACGTCGATGTCGGCCCGGCCGTGCGCGGCCGCTTCGGCGCCGGAGCCGAAGAGCGGCACCTGGGAGGTGTAGTCGACCGCTTCGGCGAAGGTGGCGCTGTCGATCCGACCGCCGAGAAGCGCGATCTGCAGCGCGAGGAGTTCTGCCCCGCCGTGGCAGCCGATCCAGCCGGCGCACATGCGGCGCTTGTCGCTGTCCCGGTCGATCTGGTGGCACTGCCACACCGTCCTGGGCTGCTCAACCATCGGCCGGTCGTACTGCTCCAGCTTGTCGTACTCCGTTGCCGCCCAGACCCCCGAGGGGACATCGCGCCGGTAGGGGCAGGTGTCGCAGGCCTTCGGCGCCGGTGGCCGAATCTCAGACGTCATCGTGATCACGTTCTTCCTGTGAGGGGGCAACGGATGCTTCGGGGAGGATCGCGCCGAGTGTAGAGGCGGGCCGCTTCAGCGGGCGGTAGTCCCAGCAGGCACAGGACCGGCACGGGATGGTGCCGGCAGCGGTGAGGTGGAAGGCATGCTGGTTGTCCCGGTGGCCGCAATCGCAAGGGGCGCGTTCCGCGGAGCGGCGGCGGCATTCGGCGGTCGCCCTGTGCGCGAGGGCTTCGTCTGCTGCAGCCCGGGCGGCGGCGCGCATGGTGTCTGCGGTGATCGGGCCGGAGATGAGGTGGTGGGTGCCGGCGGCCGCGAGCGTCTGTTGCAGCGCGGGGTCGTCGGTCAGGCGGGCGGCGAGGGCGGTCAGTACGGCAGCTTGGGCCTGGCGTCGCAGGGCGACGGCGTCGTGGTCGGCGGCGGTCATCGGCGGCGGGGTCGTGTCTATCACGCCGCGGCGCCATCCCCGCGCTTGATTCAGTCGGGCCGCCTGATAACCGGCGACGAGGAACGCGGGGTCGTGGTAGTACCAGCGGTCGTAGTGTTCGTCGGCGTCGAACTTGGACCAGACACCAGCTACGGCGTCGGGGTGGCGGGCGGTGAGGTAGGCGCACATCGCGACCCGGTGGTCGGGGGTGAGGCCGGTGACGGCGAGTGTGTCGTAGCTGGCGTCGAGCTGCTCCAGGAGCTGTGCGCGGGGCAGCTGCGGGTAGACCGGCACGGTGCGCAGGGAGTTCCACTGGCTGGTGCGCCCGAAGGGGTTGTCCGGGCCGGGTCGGCGGGAGAAGTCCGTGGGCTGGAGCACGTGGTACTCGGTGGTGTCGGCGGCGCCCTGCTGTGTCTGGGTGATGACGCCGGTGCCGCCGGGCACGTGTGGGGCCCAGTACTGCGCGACGTGGAAGACGCGCGTCTGGGCGGGCAGGGGGTGTTGAACGGTGGGGCGGATGATCGGTGTCAAGGGGGTTCCTTGTCGGCTTGTGACGGACGACGTCCGGGTTCTCCGGTCCGGTCAGTTTCCGGACCTTGGTGTCGGTGTGCGCGACGGTCGGGGTGGCCGGGCCCGGCTCTGGTCCGGGCCCGACGGGCGCCGTAGGGGCTAATTCTGGTAGGCCGCGATCAACTTGCGTACCTCGTTCGGAGGCAGGCAGCCGGGGTGGCGGTAGGTGCTGGGCGGTTCGCCGTTGCGGCCCCGGATGTGCGACAGGTAGCGCGGCCCGGACCATCCGGGGCACCCGGGGAGTATGCACTCCAGCCACCAGTGGTTGTCGGAGCCGGGAAAGCCGCTGCGGGCGCGCCAGAACTGGTCGGCGATGATGGCGAACGCCCGTTTGGCGCTACCGATGTTGCGGTCGTTGACGGGCAGACGGGGGTGGAGGAGGGGAACCTCCTCGAGTGGCTCGAAGACCCGGGGAACGAGGTCGGCCAGGGGGATGGGGGTGATGTTCCCTTCGAGGTACTCCGTGATCACGTAGTCGGCGGCCCTCTCGGTACCGGGCTGGCCCTTGTGGGGGCGGCCGACGCAGTGCTCCTTCTTCCCGTTGGGGACGCCGCACCAGGGGCGGTGGAAGCGGAAGATGCGCCCGAGGACCAGGTCGGTCTTGTCGGGCCACACGATGACCGGGTAGTGGCACTCGATGTCCGGGTCGCCGAGGCGGTAGGGCAGGCGGGTGGTGCTCACGGGGGTGCTCCTTGTCGCGGGCGACTTCAAGAGCGAAGCCGAATCACTCATTTGGATGACCTGAGTTTATCAACTTGGGCAGAATGAGGCCCCCGCGCCACAAGGCAATGCACCGCCAGAAGCAGGCCCAGACAGGTCCTCAGCTGGGGAGATCCCCGGGGACCGGTGAAGGCCTGGGCCGTACAGTCGTTACAGCGACCACGCGAAACGCGGTCGCTTCACCACAAAGGAATGAGGGCACCAGCCTTGGCAACCACCTCCGGCACGAATACCGCCGTCGAGACCACCATCACCCTGCTGCAGGCACGACTTCCCCAGCTCGAAGAAGAACAAGCCGCCCTGGAAAGCAAGTTGGCCAAGGTCACCGAGGACCTCGCCTCGGTACGCACCGCCCTCAGCAGCCTGCAGTCGCTCACTCCAGCGCTTCTGGAGGCGGACACCGTGGCGGCCGCCGAGCCCGTTCCCGTGGTCGAGGAGCAGGAACCGCTTCCGGCCGGTGAGGCGCCGGTCGCGAAGAAGAAGGCGACCCGTACCCGCCGGACGGCCGCTGCCGCGAAGCAGCCGGGCACGGAGACGCCGCGTAAGGGCCGCAAGGCTGCTGCGGCGACCCCGGCCGCCGAGGAGCCGGTCACTGCTGCTGCGCCCCGCAAGCGGACCTCGAAGAAGGCCCCGACGTCGAAGGCCTCCGGCAAGGCGGCTCCGGCCGGCCGCTCCGGCAACCTCTCGGACATCATCCAGGACGTCCTGGCCAAGGCCAGCGCGCCACTTCGAGCGAAGGAAGTCCTCGAGGCCGCGGGCCTGGAGGACACCAGCAACAACCTCACCAACGTCACGGCGACGCTCGGGCGCCTCGTCAGCCGGGGCCAGGCGCAGCGTCCCGGCCGCGGCCAGTTCGAGGCGGCGCCGCAGGGCTGACGGCGTCCGAGGTCGATCGGCGCCGTACCGCCCCAGGGGGACGGCTGCTGCTGCCGTCTGCGGTCCCCGTGCGGGCCCCACTGGGATCCGCACGGGGGAATCGGGTCGGGGCCGCCGGTGGCACCGTGCAGCACCTCCGGCTGACAGAGCCCGAGGCGAGCGCGGTGCCCGTCCTTCGCGCTCTTCGAGAGGTGCACGGCCTATCACTGGCACAGGCACGGTCCCTGGCGGACGAGTTGAAGACGAACGGCCTCGTGGGCACGTTCGTCGAGATGGAACTCGTAGCCACCAGGCTCCGGCACCATTCCGCCGGAGTGACAGTCGAAACATCGTCCGGCTGACCGTCCAGAGCGAGCGACACGCCGGGCGACACAATTCCCGCAGCCGGAAAGGTCTCCAACCCTCCGCGTCGAGGACACCGTCCACATCGCATTGTCCCTGGTCAGCCTCTTCCCCATCGCGATGGCTCAAGATAACGGCCGCAAGCGCCACATCGTGGTCGACACCCGGGGCCTTCCACTGCTGGTCATGGTCACCCCGGCCAGCTTGAGTGACCGCGACGCCGCCAAGGAAGTCCTGTTCCGACTTCGGCTGATGCACCCCGAACTCACCATCGTCTGGGCCGACTCGGCCTATGCCGGAGAGCTGGTGAAGTGGGCGAAGAAGTTCCTGAACCTGACCATCAAGACGGTCCGCCGACCGCCCAACACCAGCGGCTTCGTGGTCCTGCCCCGCCGCTGGGTGGTCGAGAGGAGCTTCGCCTGGATCATGCACGCCCGCCGACACGCCAGAGACTACGAACGCCTGCCCCAGCACAGCGAAGCCCTCATCACTTGGGCCGCCGTCACCGTGATGACCCGGCGCCTGGCCCGGCAGTCCTGACCTTCGAGGGCGGTGGGCCGTCCGCGGCGAACCTGAGCACGCTGCCCAGACTACGTGCCGCCGCCCGCTCCCGTCTCCCGTCTCCCGCCTCCCGTCGGAAGATCACCACAAGTCGCCCGCGAGCTCCACCAGGCCGGCCCCGACCCGCCGTACTGAGTGCCCAGACCTGTGTCACGGCTGTTCACCCGGCAAGGCCCTGGCCACGGCCTCTGCATACGGATTGAGAACACCCTCAGCATCTCCTTGCAAGGCATCCTCCAGCAGCCCTGCCAACGCCCATCAGACGGCGATGTCCACCCGCGGGTTTCCCTGACGCAGCGACTCGGCGGCGCGCTCCAGAACTCCATTGCTGTCCAACAGAGACCCCCTGATCAGTTGATGTCTCGACTGGAGTCGATCAGCGCAAGCTGCTGCTCGGGAGGGAGTTGGTCCAGGAACACGGCGTCACCGAAACGCCGGTGCTTCTCGGTCAGGGCCTCGTCGGCGCTGGCACCAGATACGGCAGCCCACGCAGCAGTGCACCAAGGCTCCTCAGAGGCGGGGAAGCAATGGAGCCTTCCGTGGTCGAAACACCACGCAAACGTAGCAAGCCCCGCAGCAGGCATCATCACAACCTCCTGTAGCACCGATTGAGCCCCGCTCGAGTACGCGGCGAAGCCCACCAAGCAGTATGACGTCTGGATCACCAGCTACACCCGAGCGAACCATCTGCCGCCCCTCGGTCACCGAGGCGATGGCCTGGCCAACTCTCCTATCCCGTTTGGCCAACTATCTGTCGAGTCCCGGCACGGGATCGCAAACAGCTTCTCACAGCTCGTCCGCGTGCTGTTCCAGGCATAGCTTGATCAAGTCGTCGGGTGCGGCTCGGTCTCACCGCGCCACATCGTGAGGGCGGTCGCCTCCAACGCCTTCTTCGTCTGCGGCCACAACGGCATGGCGTGGCGCAGCCTGGACTGGAAGTGCGGGCCGTGCGGTTGGCCGGGCGGGCGGGTGGCGTGGACCAGTTCGTGGACCAGGACGTACTCCGCGTACGAGGTGTCCAGCTGGAACAGGGTCCAGTGCAGGTCGACGGTGTGGCTGTGGCCGCGGTAGACGCCCCAGCGACGCGCGCCGATGTCCCGGACCCGGATCGTCGGCATGGTGTGCAGGCCAAGGCGCCGTGCCCAAAGCGGGGCGACCTGCGCGGTCCAGCGCACGCCCTCCCTGCAGTAGAGGTCGATGATCGGTTTCGCGCCGCGCTGCGCCAGGGCGGTTCGGTCGGCCGTGATCCAGTGCTGACCGGCGTGGTCCCGCTCGTTCGTGACGGGTCGGGAGCGGCGGGTGTTGGTGATCCGCAGCCGGTGGGAGACGCCGAGGAAGTCGAAGCTCGTACTGGGGATGAGCTGCTTGGGCTGGTGCATCGTCTGCGCCGTTTTCATCGCCCGGACTATCCAGCCCCGGTTGGCCGTGACCATCTGGACGACCTCCTGAACGGGGATGTCGGCGGGCACCGCGATGTCGAGGGGCTTTCCGGGCGGCGCGTGCAGGCCGATGCGTTTGCGGCGGTCGCTGACCCGTACCGTGAAGGCGTGGCCGTCCAGGGCGGGAAGCGTCTGCAGGGCGGCAGTGTAGGGGTCTTGCGTCACTGAAGGTCTCGCCTTTCCGATGAGACGGGGGCTGGCGTCCAGCCCCCTCCTGCGAGTGGCTGGGTCAGTCCGAGGTCAGGCAGGCCAGCACGAGGGCAGCGTCGCCGAGGGAGTAGTCCGGCAGTTCCAGCCGCGCGAGGCCTGCGTCGAGGACCTCGACCCGCACAATCCCGTACGTGCGGCGGTCACCGTCGGGCTTGTCGTCGAACTCGAACGTCTCGCCGGGCGGGAAGCCGTCCAGCGTCTCGCCGCCGTCGAAGTGGTCGTGTGGCTCGCCCCAGGCCGCCCGGTACCCCCTGGCGGCACGGTCGATCGGGACGCGATCAAGGGTGAGAGTGCAGCACTGGACCAGGTCGGACAGGTCGATCCGGACGGTCCCCGAGCCATGGGGCGTCTCCACCGCCAGCGTCACGACCTTCGGCTTCTCCGTCTCGTCCGGAACGACGGGCAGCGGCAGGCCGGTCCTGGCCCGCAGGTAGTCGGCTGCGGCCCGCACGAGCGTGCGCACCGCCTCGTCGTAGACCTCTACAGGCGTCGGCTTCTGGGCGGGTTGGCCGGGCCCGTCCGGCTTCGGCGGGGCCGCCTCGCCGGCCGCGCGACGCATCTTGGCCACGACGAGGCCCAGGCTGCGCCGGTCGATCGGCATGGCCGGGTGCCCGCCGGCGGCGATCCTTGCGGCCAGGCAGTCCAGTTCGTCGGCCAGGCGCAGCACGGCGTCCGGCGTGGTGTCGATGTGCGCGGCCGTACCGACTCCCTTGGGCCGGATCTCAGCGCCGCGCACCAGGTCCGCGAGTTCGCGGTTCGTGAGGGCGTCGGCGTTCGCGAGCAGGTAGGTGTGCAGGCGGCCGGGCAGCGTGATTGTTGTGGTGGCGATCATAGCTCCTCATCAGCATCAATTTAGATGACGCAAGTTTATCAACTGTCGAGCACGCAGGCCCTCGTTCCACGCGGCACCATCCCGCCGCCAGTGCCGACCCCAAACCACCTCCGAGGGCCGCCGGAAGGCCCGCCGGGGCTCGGCGCATGGCTCCGAGCGCGGGTGCGGACACGCCCCCCACCCCCAAGACCTCGGGTCCACCCCGCAGCACACGCCCCTGAAAATCAGCCGCGAGACTCGATGGCACCCAGGGCGCCCGAGGCGTGCGGGAGCAGCGGGGGCGGCTTACGTTGGCGTGCCCACGGTGACGCCGGTCGGCCACTCGCAGTCAGGCCGACAGCGGGGCATGTGCCGTGTGGACCGGATGACCCATTCACCTCTCGTTGATAAATTTAGGTCATACAAACACGACCGTGTGTGCAGGTTCGCGGCGGCACCGCGTGGCCGCACCTGGCGATCCGCCACCGACTGGGGAGGCTCCGTTGCCCACCGCCCGATCCGGACCGCCGGCCTTCCGCGGCCGGCCCGTCTACCGGGGTTACGTCGAGCGTCCGAACGCCAGTGGCATCGTCGGCACGGCCACCACGCTGCACGCCACCCGGCTTGTGGGCCTGGCCATCCGCCGCCACCTCGACGTCGCGGCTCGCCCGCACGGCGCGCTCGTCATCATCCGCACCCACCGGGGTCAGTGGTCGCACCGGATCACGCTGGAGCCCTACTCCGAGAGCCAGCCACGCCACGTCACCGCCGCCGGAGAGCGGGACGGCCGGGTGCTCGCGCTCGCCACGCTCTCCGCAATCAGGGTCGGCCGGCCGAGCGGCAGGACGGAGGACAGAAACCCGTGAAGCTCGCGCCGCTCACCCTCTCCCACCACCTCTTGAAGGAGCATCACGTGTTGCCCTCGACCGAAGTGACCCGCCGGATCATCGCCATGGCCGAGGAGGCCGGGTTGCACCCCGAAGTACGGCCGGCCTTCGGGAACAGCTACCGCGTCGTCCTTGATGCCAAAGCCGGCATGGACTCGCCGATCGGATACATCGAGATTGGCAGGCGGTCGGGGCGCGTGCTGCGTGCAACCGTGACGGTCGGCCTGAGCAGCTCCGCGCCGCAGCGGGTGGAGCTGGATGGTGTGGCGGCGGTGCGTAGGTGGCTCCAGGGGCACATCGGCGTTACCCGCCAGTAGAAGTGGCGCATTTCCGCAGGTCACACCGATACCAGCGAGTAACAATGTGGCTCTCGACCGCACGGCTTCGGGACTGCGCGTCAACTCGCCGCCGTCAACCCGATGAGAGCTTCAAGCCCACAGGGAACCTCGCCAGCCTGCAGTTTGGGGTCCTGGCGGGCCTTCTCCTGGAGAGCGACCAGCTGGCGCGGCCGGCGACTGGGCAGATCCGCTCCCCGCAGGGCGCGGCCCCATGCGCGCCGGTTCGGGCGCAACACCGCCGGAGGGCCGCACGGGCCTTGGCGGAGCGAGAGGCCGGACACGGTCGCAGATAAACTCAGGTCATACGAACCAGGCCAGCCGTCGGAGGTACCACCGTGACAGCCGCCGCGCTGTGCCCGAACTGCGGGGAGCGGCATGCCCGCCCCGACGCCGACGGCCGCTGTGACGCGTGCGCCCAGGCGCGGCCGGCTCCCAGCTCGAGGAAGGCCCCAGGAGCGCTGTGGTCGCTCGCCGAGGCCCACGCCGAGTACCCGCAGGTCCCGTTGTCCACCCTGAAAGGCTGGGCGCGCGAAGGCCGGTTCGGAGACACCCTCGGTGAATCGGTCGGCGGCACGGGCCGGCCCGGCAAGCTCTACGCGAAGAAGGCGATCAAGAACGCCCTGGTCAAGGCAGGCCGTGTCACAGCCAAGGGCGAGCCGATCCAGCGCCCTCACCGCGGACGTGTCGTTCCGCCGGGCAAGCACCGCACCCGCTCGGGCGTCCGGCTACTCGGCATCGCCGATCTCGCCGACCTCTTCGGGATCTCGCCCTACACCGCCCGCGTCTGGTCGTCCCGTCCCAACACGGTGACGCCTACGTTCCTGGCCCCGAACGCCTGGATCGACGCGGCCGGGAATATGACCACCACCGCCCCGCCAGAGGGACGCCACCACGGGTGGCATCCCCTCTGGCGTGAAGACCACCTCCGCAAGTGGGGAGCTCTTCCGAACGCTCACGGGCATCCGCGGCTGCTGGAAAACGGCGCCCCGAACCCTGCTGCTCTGGACTACGGACGTCGGCGAAACACGCCCTCCTGACTGCCGATCCCAAGCGGCTGCCAGCCCCAACTGGACGTTCATGCCGACATCCATCGGCAGATCTCCGCGCGCCGGGAGAGCATGGGTTGAGCTGGAGCTCCTCGGCGGTGAACGACGGCAGATCTCCGTACGCCGGGAGAGCACGTGCTCACCACCCCGATCCTGATCGGCCTTCTCGGCAGAACTCCGTACACCGGGAGAGCGCTTGTCCGAAATACAGATGTTTCCGTCGAACGTCGGCAGATCTCCGTGCGCCGGGAGAGCACACGATCGGGTCAGCAGCCGCGTTCTCGCCCCACGGCAGATCTCCGTAAGCCGGGGAGAGTACGCGGGGAAATAGGGCGGCGCCCATCCAAGGTACGGCAGATCTCCGTACGCCGGGAGAGCACATCAGCAGGCTCGACCAGATCATGTTGAGGACCGGCAGATCTCCGTGCGCCGGGAGAGCACGACCAGGAGGCACCGATGACGTCGCCCTGGTGCGGCAGATCTCCGTGCGCCGGGAGAGCACCGAGGGGGGACTGAATCCTGCAGCTCCCGGACCGGCAGATCTCCGTGCGCCGGGAGAGCACCATGGCAACCGCGGCACCACCGTCGTCCAGTCCGGCAGATCTCCGTACGCCGGGAGAGCACGCGCTACCGCCCGGTTCCGGGTCCTGCGCGTTCGGCAGATGTCTTGAACGGCTTCCGTTGGACCCGGGCGAACGGTGGAAAGTGGCCCCACCCCTCGAACGGGCAGACGACGGCTCAGCTCGCCGTCGCCGACCTCTTCTCGCTGGCTGCGCTTGTGCCCGGACCGCCTACAGGCCCGCCGGTCGAACACCTGGCGGAGCCACTTCTCATCGTTCCGGTGGGGCCACTTGAGACCGTCGCAGATCGGCAGATCTCCGTGCGCCGGGAGAGCACGAGTCGGGGGCCAGGGCGACGGCGGCCTCCCGCGGCAGATCTCCGTGCGCCGGGAGAGCACGCCGACGGCCAGGCGGGTTTCGGCGAGGTCGGCGGCAGATCTCCGTGCGCCGGGAGAGCACGCCGACGGCCAGGCGGGTTTCGGCGAGGTCGGCGGCAGATCTCCGTGCGCCGGGAGAGCACTCCGCCCCCGAGTAGCCGCAGCGCTCCTGCCACGGCAGATCTCCGTGCGCCGGGAGAGCACAAGGCCGAGAACGACCGGGACGAGGCCATGCGCGGCAGATCTCCGTGCGCCGGGAGAGCACGCGACCAACTGCTCGCGGAGGTAGCCGCTCGCCGGCAGATCTCCGTGCGCCGGGAGAGCACTACTTCGTGTAGCCGGGGATCAGCTCGCAGATCGGCAGATCTCCGTGCGCCGGGAGAGCACCAAACCAGGGAACCCCGGGGACGTTTTGGCCCCGGCAGATCTCCGTGCGCCGGGAGAGCACCGCCCCGGCCCGTCCCGACCTTCCCGGCTTTTCGGCAGATCTCCGTGCGCCGGGAGAGCACATCTCCAGGACGCCGACGCTGCGTTCGCCCTCCGGCAGATCTCCGTGCGCCGGGAGAGCACTCTTGATGACCTGCGGTTCTTCAGCCGCTTTGCTGTTTCTTTGTCATGGATCGGGGTCTTGCCGGGGTGTCCGGCTGACGAGTCCGAGGGTGGGGTGAAGGCTCAGGTTGTGGTGGTGGTTTCGGTAGGGCTGGGCGTTGCCGTTTCGTAGTGGCTGGGGCAAGAGCCGGAGGTGGCGTAGGGCAGCGATGTCCCTCCAGGCTGGTGGTGGCTCGGTTTCTGGGTCTGTCGCGTTGAGGAGGGCGGCGCGTACGGGGACGGTGAGGTTCATGAGCCGATGCACTGTGGCGGGGGCTGCGAGGGTGGCGTGGTCGGGCAGTGGTTGGGTGGCTCGGCGGTTGAGCCAGATGTGGCCCGGAGTGGTGTAGACGGGCAGGACGTGGAGGGTGTCGGCGCCGAGCCGGGTCTCGGGGTGGGGGTCTTCGCCGTCGGAGAGCTGGTGGAGGTCGGTGATGCGGGCGGGTCTGGGGACGGCGGCCTGCCGGCCCAGGGCGGCTTCTGTGGCCTGGCGGCCTTCATGGCTGATGCCGGCCGGGGTGGTGAAATCGGTTTCGTAGACAGGGTCGAGGAAGCCTGGGAGGTCTTCGGGGATCGCGAGGTGGCGCTCGCCCGGGGGGCCGAGGGCGGTGCGGGTGCGGTCGAGCAGGGATTCGTCGTAGACCTGGAGCCAGGCTGGTGGGAGGCGCCCGGGTGGGACGAGGACGGCGATGCGCGGGCCTGTGGCCCAGGGGGGCCGGTCGGTTCGGGGGTGGCGGAACTGGCGTCCGGCGCGCTGGATGATCAGCGCGAGGGGTGCGAGGTCGGTGATGACGAGGTCGGTGTCGATGTCCAAGCTCTGTTCCGCGAGCTGTGTGGCCACGACGACGAGTGGTCGGGTGGGCCGGGGGCGGCCTTTGCCGGTCCAGCGCTGGAGTTTGCGGGTGGCGGCGGTGCGGCGGTGGTGGGGGGTGGCGGACTGCAGCAGGAGCAGGCGCGGGGCGTGTGGGCCGGTACCCCAGGTGGCTTCGAGGAGGTCGTGGGTGGCCTGGGCGTCGGCGATGGTGTTGCAGACGATCAGGGCGCTGCCGCGGTGGGTGTCGTGGAGGGGCCGGAGTGCTTCCAGGAGGGCGTGGGCGCGGCCGTGGGGGTCGGCGGGGTCGTGGGTGTGGGTGGCGGGGGTGACGGTGATGGTGAGGGTGTGGGCTCGGGCGGAGGGGATGGTGGGGCTGGTGGTGATGGTGCCGGTGGCCAGGTCGGTGTAGGTCCAGCCGGGGTAGGGCGGGTGGAGGGCGGGGGTGTCGGTGTGTCCGGCGCCGCTGCGGTAGGCGTGGACGAGGTCGGCGGCGGTGTCGCCGGTGAGGGTGGCGGAGAGCAGGACGACGGGGACACCGAACGCGCCGAGCCAGTGGAGGGCTTCCTTGGTGAGCTGGTGTTCGTAGGGGCCGTAGGCGTGGGCTTCGTCGATGAGGACGGTCTTGCGGGTGATGCCGAGCCAGCGGACGGTGTTGTAGCGCGCGGCAAGGACGGCGGTGACGAGTTGGTCCCAGGTGGCGGCGCACGCGTAGCCGAGCAGCGGCCGGTAGCGGCCGCGCAGCCATTCCTCGACGACGATGGCGTCGCTGGCGACCGTTTTCCGCAGGGGGCCGAAGCGGGTGTCGAGCCAGGCGAGGTGGTGGACCAGGCCGGTGGGGGCGGGGCCGCGGGTGGTGGCGCGGGTGTGGGCGCAGAGGCGTTCCCACATCGGCTCGCAGCTGGCGCGGTTGGGCAGGAACAGGGCGGTGCCGATGCAGTGGGCGGCGGCGCCGAGCACGCATGCCGCGAACAGGCCGCATTCGGTCTTCGCGTCGCCGGTGGGCGCGGTGATCAGCAGCAGGCCGGGGCCGAGCCGGTCGACCAGGGCGGGGAGTTGCTTCTCGATGTGCTTCTGCAGGGGGTAGAGCCGGTGGCCGCGCAGGTGGGGGAACATCGCGCGCATCGTCGTCGGCGGGATGACGACGGGGGTGCGCAGTTGGGCTTGGTGTAGGGCGGCGGGGGCCAGGCGCAGGGCGCGCTGGAGGTGGGTGGTGGTGCTGGTTGTGGTGTCGGTGTCCCAGTCGTGCTGGCGGGCGGTGATCCAGGTGGTCTGGGAGGCGAGCCAGTCGGCGAGGGAGATGACGGCGGTGGTGAGGATGGCGGTGGTGGGCGGGGCGGTGCGGGTGGGCAGGACGGGGTGGCCGAGGAGGGTGTCGGCGGTTTCGAGGAGGCGCCTGCGTTCGTGGTCCCAGCCGTCGGTGCCGAGGGCGGGCAGGGCGGTGGTGGGGTGGGTGAGTTCGTCGTGGAGGTGGGTGAGCGGGGGTGGGTAGGTGCCGTGGTGGGTGGCGGCGATCTGGGCGAGCTGGTGGGCGACGAGGGTGCTGGGGCTGCCGTTCAGGGGCAGGCCGTAGAGGCGGTGCAGGAGTTCGGGCAGGGCGTAGAGGGTGGCGTGTTCGTGCCGGACGCGGGGGGCGCCGGCGGGTGCGGGGGCGTAGCCGGGGCGGCCGGTGAGGTGGTCGGCGGTGGGGACGGCGGTCTGCCAGCCGGGCTGGATCTTGCCGATGTCGTGGAGGACGGCGAGGAACATGATCAGGAGGCGGGTCTGGTCCTGGGTGAGGTGCCAGCCGCGGGCGATGAGGCGGCGCTGGTGGCGGGAGAGGTAGTGGCGCCACAGGGCGCTGGCCATCGCGGCGGTGTCCAGGCCGTGGAGGTCGGCGCCGTAGGGGGTGGTGAGGCCGCGGTGTTTGGCCCAGGGCCTGGCCGGCGGGTGCATGGCGGGTGGTCAGGGGGTGGGGGCGATGGACAGCAGGCCGAGGCCGAAGGCCTTGCCCTGGCCGATGCCGCTGAGGAGGGCGGCGCGCAGGGCGTCGGGGTCGGTGACGGTGGCGGTGCCTTCGAAGCGGACGGTGGGCAGGCGCAGGTCGGCGGCTCCTTTGCGGGTGGCGAAGACGGCGTCCTGGCGGGTGTCGAGGGTCGTGGTGGGGGTGAGACCGGCCCGGTCGGCCTGGCGGTGCCACCACGCGAGGGCCTCCTCTGCGGGCAGGGAGTGCCGCCGGCTGTAGTCGTGGCGGCGTGCTCCGGCCGGGGGCGGGCCCGGTGGTGGTCCTTCGTGGTGGGAGGGGTTGGCGTCGAGGCGGTAGCGTACGGCCCGGCCGGGGGCGATCCACTCGAACAGCGTGTCCAGGGAGCGGGTGTCGACGGCGCGGGCGTAGCCGGTGGGCAGGCGGGTGGGGTCGGGGGGCCGGGCGGTCTGGACGAGGAGTACGGGGGCTTCGGGGTGCTGTTCAAGGCGGTAGAGGAGGCGGTCGCGGCCGTCGGTGAGGGCTTGGAGGCGGTGGTGGAGGAGGGTGCGGTCGAAGAGGTCGAGGTAGGCGGTGCGGCTGCGGGTGCCGAGGGTCAGGCGGGTGAGGTACGGCCACGCGTGGCGGGTGGTGTCCGGGGCCGTCCTGGTGGCGGTGGTGGTCATGGCCGGGTCTCCCGGTAGCGGGTGAGGGCTTTCAGGTAGGCGGTGCCGGTGCCGGTGGGGGTGTCGGGCGGCAGGGTCTCGTGGTGGTGCCACAGGTCGTAGTCGGTGAAGGTGCCGCCGGGTGCGGGTTCGTTGCGCAGGGTCGCGTCCGGCGGTGTGCCGGGCCGGGGCGGGGTGTCGGAGATGAACTCGACGGGTCCGGTGGGGCGGCGGGCGCGGTGGAGCGGGAAACGGCGCAGTTCGGCGACGGGGTCGCTCGGGGTGGGCCAGGCGGTGAGGGGGATGTCGGGGACGCAGCTGCGCCGGCCGAGGTAGGGCGGGTAGTGGGGGTGGTCGATGGCGCCGGTGAGGGTGTGCAGGGTGCGGGCGGGGCCGGTGACGGCGATGGTGAAGGCGGCGTCGGTCATGTACCAGCGGGTGGTGGTCAGGGCGCCCTGGCCGGGCTGGGTGCGGTGGCGGCCGGTGGCGTCGGGCGGGGTGTGGCCGGGCGGGTAGCCTCCGCCGATGGTGTGGAAGTCGCTCTCGCGCTGGCCCGGGCGGTCGACGCGGATGGTGAAGTGCAGGCGGGCGAGGTCGCTGTTGTCCGCGTCCAGGGCCCGGCCCAGGCAGGCGGCGAGCAGACCGATGAGGGCTGAGCGGGTGGGGTGGGTGCCGGTGGGGTAGGTGCCGTGGCCCTGTGGTCCGCCCCAGGCCTGCAGAGGCCCGGACAGGTGGAGGATCAGGCCGCCGGTCATGCCAGGGCCTTGCCGATCTGGCTGATCGTCCAGTCGATGAGGTCGTCGACGGGGTGGATGCGCTCGCCCAGGGCGGGCAGCTTCGTGTCGGCGAGGGTGGCGTGGGCGTGGGCCGCGAGTCCTGCGGGGCCGAGGAAGTCGGCGACGGCGGCGGCGTGGGCGTTGAGGCGGTGGACCGATTCGGGCAGGTAGCCGTCCTCAGTCGCGGGGACCGGACTCTCGAAGGCGCCGACGAGGCTGACGGGCCGGTCGGTGCGCACGGCGACGTAGAGCAGGTGCGGGAGGGTGAAGGGCGCGGTGCTGGTGGCCTTGGCGGTGGGCGGCTCCAGGGCGGCCGCTCGCAGGTAGGCGCGGGTGATGTCCTGGGCGAGGTCGTCCCAGGCCTGGTCGAGGTTGGTGAGCAGGAGCGGGATGTTCAGGGAGGTGAAGGCGTAGTAGGTGCCGCTGGTGTAGCTCTGGTCGCCGAGGTGGGCGGCGCCGTGGGTGTGCTGGACGTCGTCGATGGCGTCGTAGAAGTCGAGTTCTGGCTCGCTCTGGTGGGTTGTCAGGGCGTGGGCCATGTAGGAGGCGCCGCGGACCTCGGAGCCGGGTTCGTTGGCGAGCATGCGGCCGAACGCGGCGATGCTCGCGTTGCGGGTGGCCAGGACGGCGCGGACGTCGGCGGCCGGGATCGCCTTCGTGGCGTGGACGGCGAGTGCGGTGAACGCCGTGACGGCGGTGGTGTCCTCATCCGTGTCCTCGTCCGTGTCGTCGGCGGGTTCGGTCCGTTGGCGGGTCTTCCGGGCGTCCTTGGCCTTCTCGTCCTTGTCGGCGGCGGTCTTGGCCTTGGCGATGGCCGCCTGGTGGCGGTCGGCCACGTCGGCGAGGGCCGTGATGGCGGTGTCGGGCAGGAACAGCAGGGCGTTGGTGGTTCCGGCGTCATTCAGGCCCAGTCCGGTGACCTGGGCGGCGGGGATCATCATCCGGCCGGCCGTCCGTGCGAGGTCGGCGTCCCAGCCTCGTTGGGTGAGGATGTCGGCGACCAGCTCGGGCACGTGGCGGGTGCGCAGGGCCGTGTCGCCGATGGCCCGTTCGACGGCGCCGCGCAGGGTGCGCTTGCCGCGCTGTGAGGAGGAGCGTGAGCGGGTGACGCCGCCGTACTGGGCCTGCTTGGGGCGGCCCCAGCGGTCCCGGTTGAGGTTGGAGAAGGGGTAGTTCTGCAGGACGTGGACGTCCAGGTGGACGGGTGTGGTCGGCATCGGGGTCACTTCCCGGATCGGGGGTCGTGGTCGTAGAAGGCGCGGGCCCACGCGGTGCAGACGTCGGCGCGGTGGCGCTGCCAGCGCGTCAGGTCCTTCAGCAGGACGGCCCATTCGACGCTCGCGCCCTGGGAGCGCAGTTGTCCCACGACCCGGGGCAGGGCCTGGTACAGGCCCGGCAGGGTGAGCTGGGTGAGGCTGTTCAGGTCGTCCTCGGCGCGCCTGGCGGTGACGGTGCCGCGGCTCACGGCGGCGCGGTAGGACCAGCCGAGGTTGCGCCACGGCATGGAGGGCCGGGGCCGGATCTCCGCGTGGGCCGTCGTGGTGGGGTTGGGGGCGTCGTGGGCCGCGTACAGCGCGGCGATCAGCAGGAACGGAAGCTCGCTGTCGCGGTCGGGCGGGCAGGGGATGGTGCCGTGGCACCGCAGGTGCCGGTACATCGGCCAGGGGTTGCGGAAGTCGTCGGGCAGGCCGTCGCGCAGGGCGTTGCGGCCGGCGGGGCTGGCGCAGGCCTTGCGTACGACGGCCAGGTAGGTGTCGTACCTGTTCGCCCGCGCGGGTGCCTGGGTGGTGGTCATGGTGCGGCTTCCTCGGGTGCGTGCTGCCGGGCCAGGACGGCGAGGGGGCGGCGGTGGCGGGCGACGGCGCCCAGGCCGGGCGGGCGTGCGGCGTAGGGACGGGTGTGGGTGTCGTAGAGGTCGAGGGCGGTGCGCGCGTAGTGCGGCAGCGGGCCGCCGTTGCGGGCGGCTGGCCAGAACGTCCGGTCGGCGTTGTCCCAGTACTGGCCGAGGGCGTCGTCGAGCCACGGGTTGTCCGCGCCGGGGGCTATCTGCTTCCATGCGCCGCGCAGGCACTGCCGAAGAGTGTCGGCGGCTTCCTCGGCGTCGGTGTGCAGCTGGCCGAGGCGGGCTTCACGCGCGGGGTCGTGTCCGGGCAGGAACGTGGCGATGCTGGCCGGGGTGGTCTCGGCCACCCACTGCACGTCGCCGCGTTCCTGCGGCTGCTGCTGGCAGCCCAGAGCGCGGACGCGGACCGGCCCGAGGGCGTCGATCGTCTCCCGGGGCAGCACCGCGAGCGTACCGAGCCAGGCCGGCATGGTGACGCCTTTGGGCGGTGCGGCGCCGGGCACGGCCGCGTGGACGAGCGCGTCGAAGTCGCGCAGCAGGTGACGGCGGGCGTCCGCGTGCCGGAACCTGGTGCCGTAGTGGAGCAGGAACGGGTCCCGTGCTCCCGGTACCGGGGTGCGGGTGGCCCAGGCGACCCAGCAGCCCACGGCCGCCGTCCGGCCGGGGTCGAGGTCCAGGAGCACGGCGTGGGCGGATCGGCCGATCAGCAGGGTCACCGGGCCGCCCGGCACGACCGGGCGCAGTGGGTCGGGCAGGTCCTCGCGTTCCCAGGACGCGCGGTCGTCGCCGGGCGGGTCGGGCCACAGGTGCGGGGGCGGGCAGCCGAGCGCGAGGCCGGCGAAGAGGGTGGCGCCCAGGGGGTGGTAGGAGATGGAGCCGCGCAGGCTCCCGGCCCGCATCTGCTTGCTGACGACGCCGTCGTGGGTGCGTTGCGCGCCCGTGCCGCTGGGGCCGAAGCCCTGCCAGGCGAGCAGCCACAGGAGTGTGTCTGGTGCGTCGACCGGTTCGTGTTCGGGGGTGTGGGGGTGCCAGGGCTGGTTGTGGCCCGACGGCCGGTCCATCGCCAGCTTGCCCGGCGCTGCGGCCTTGGTGCACTCCGTGCGCAGCCGGGGGTCCTGGAGGAAGACGGACAGGCGCAGGCGGTCGCGGTGCTCCCGGCAGTAGGCGTCGACGGCCCGGCCCGGGAGCCGCCCGCGGTGGATGAGCGCGGCCAGGCGCTCGTGCCAGGTCGCCGGGTCGGTGTCGAGGCCGCTGATCCGCAGGAACATGGCGGTCAGCAGACGGCGCAGCATGGTCTCGCAGGCGGGGTTCGCCACCACGACGTCCTCGATGAGGTGGCTGGCCTTGAGAGTTGTCGACAGCCCGGCGGTGACGGTGTCACCGGGCGCGGCCTGCGGGATGAGCCGGGCCAGTTCAGCCCGGTCGGCGGTGCGGCTGATCCTCAGCCGGATGTAGGGGCCGACGCGGAGGTCTTCGGGGTTCATGGCGCACAGCGCCCCCTTGAGATGTCCGATAGACCTGGATCAAGACGGTTTGGCCGGACATGGCTAGCCTAGTCCCGGCACACCAAACGGCCAAGACGTTTGAAGGGGCCGCGGGGGTGCTCCCCCGCCATGGCCGGTGGTGACGGGGACGGCACCGCCCAGGCCCCTGTTCGAGGCCAGCCGGGTAGTGTCACGGATATGGTCGACTTCTTGATCGTGATCACTACCGTCGACAGCGAGGCCGTTGGTGCCAAGCTGTCCCGGTCCGCTGTCGAGGCCGGTTTGGCTGCCTCAGGTCAGGTCACGGGGCCGGTCGCCACGACCTACCGGCACCTTGGAGAGGTGTGCGAGGGCACCGAATGGCAGGTGGCCTTCCGTACAACGGAGGACCGGGTGGCCGAGCTGGAGAACCACGTTACTGCGGCGCATCCGTACGACAGCCCGGAGGTGATCTCGCTGCCGATCCTCTCCGGGCCACTGCCCTACCTGGAGTGGATCACCCGGGCGACGCGGCCCACTGGCCGCTAGGAACTCGCGCGTTCCAGGAGTTCGGCGACCGGCGCGAGCTGGCGGTGCTGCTGGAGCCGATGGAGGAGGATGCGGGAGCGTCCGGCTGGGCGAGTCGAGGCGAGTCCCAGGGAGAGGTCGAGGACCCTGCCGGTGATGGCGGCGGAGTGTTCGACCTCTCCTGCGTCCAGGTATGCGGAGGCCAGCCAGGACAGGTAAAGCGCCTTGTCGCGGGCCCTGGTGTCGTCGTAGCGGGACAATGCAGACTCCAGCGCGGGGATCGCCCGTAGCGGCCGTTGAAGTTCCGCCCAGCATCGGCCGGTCATGATGGCGATCTCGTCCAGGTCGACCCAGTACACCCAGTCCGGCTCGGGTCGGTCGCTCTCCTGGCGAATGGCTTCCTCGGCGACGGCGAGCGCGCGGTCGGCGGCGCCTGCGTTCCCGCTGGTTGCGTGCTGCCAGGCTAAGCGGTCCCATAGCAGGGCCCGGACTGCTGGCGAGGCGTCGGGTCCGGCGGTCTCGCAGGCCGCGGTGGCGAGTTCGATACCGGAGCCGCCTCCGACCGCCCACTCCAGGTAGGCGAGGAAGGCATACGAGTTTCCCGTCAGCGCACGGTCTTGGGCGGCCTCCGCCGCGGCCATCGCGGTGAGGTAGTGCGAGCGGGCTTCGGGATAGCGGCCGGAGTCGAACGCGGCCCACCCGGCGAGCTGGGCTTGCTCGGCGATGACGGCCCTCAGGCCGAGGCCTGTCTTCTCGGTGTAGACGCCTTCGTTGGCCAGGAGGACCGTTTGATCCAGTTCCTGGCAGTAAGCCGTGTAGGTGTCGCCGCCGCCCACGAAGTCGTCCAGGCGCCGCAGCCGTGCGGTGCGCGCGCGCAGGAGCCGCGGTACGTCCGCGCCGAGCCTCCGCCCGGAATCGAGGTAGTTGATTGCGGGTATCAGCGAGATCCCGGCTCCCGCTGCCATGAACTCACGTCGCTTCACGTCTGGCTCCTTCGCCGACTGCTTTCGGTGCCGCCTGATCCGTCGGGCCGCGACGACCGCCCGACGCAGTTCCTCCACAGGTACGTCGAACTCGGCGGCGAGAAGCTTCTGCGACACCGGGTCGGGCAGGGCCTTCTCGGTCTCCCAGCGGGACACCATTCCCTGTTCTACCGGGTGGTCCCGGCGCTTCGACAGATCGCCGGCCAACTCTTCCTGTGTGCGGATGGTGGCCACCCGCAGCCTGCGTAGCAGTGGGCCGATCGTCTCCACGTCATCGCGCGTGGTCATCTTCGCCGTCCTCGGACGTGTGCTGAACGTGTCCGACCATACTCGCCATATTTCTGAGCCATGTCCCGAAAACAGCCATGCCTACTGGCCGATCCACCCGAACGAGGACGGCAGTTGACTGGTCATCCGCTCCTCTACCGGAGTCAGATTCCAGCCGCATGATTCCCGCTCTCGGCGGTGGAACCCCCGAAGGAATGGCATGAACGCATCTACTGGACTTCGTTCCTGCGGCCAGCAGCCGGAGGGGCCGGGTACCGGCTCCATCCCGGTCGCGGTCTACGCGCTGTCGGCCGGTCGGGTGCGACCGGGCTATCGGCTGACGGCGTGGCGGATGCCGTTCCGGGCTCGGGGGCGGAAGCCGGGCGAGGAGGTCTGGGACGTGCGGCGGCGTGCGGGACGCCCCGGTGGTTCAGGCCGCCAGGGCCTTTCGTGCTCGCTCGGACAGGGCGGCAGCACCGGGCACTCCGCGGGCCTGGTAGCGCCGCATGGTGGCTCGCATGGCTTTGATGGACTCGGTGTTGCGGGCCGAGGTGATGCCGTCCATCAGGTCCAGTGCAGTGCCCCAGGTGGCCATGGCCTCGTCCATCTGGCCCTGGCTGTCGAGTGTGCCGGCCAGTTCGTCCAGGGTCAGGGCGTGGATGCGCCGGAACTGTTCCGGGTCGCGGCCGGCAAGCGCGGCTCGGCGGTGTTTCTCCGCGTTCTTGTAGTCGCGGAGCTCGGAGAGCGTCTTGCCGGTGTGGGAACTGATGGTGGCGCCCGCCGGGCCGGCGGCCATCGCGTAGTCGGCCACCGGCTCGTCGGCGCGGGCCAGCGCGTCTTCGGCGGACAGCAGGGCGGCCGCGGCTTTGCCGCCCTGGCGCGTGGCGCCGTAGGCCCGCGCGCTGGTGATGAGCAGCAGGGCCTGGGTCTGGGCGTCCACGCGGCCGGCGGAGCGGCGCAGGGCTTCCTCGACGAGGTCGACGCAGTGCTCGGGCTGCTTGAGGTTGAGGGCCTGGTGGGCGAGTGCGCGGAGCATCCAGGCGCCGTGGCCGTGGAAGTCGGCCACGCAGGCGAGTTGGTAGCCGAGCAGGTAGTAGCGCTGGGCGGCGCCCTCCTGGTTGAGGTCGTGGTGCTTCCACGCGAGGAGGTAGGCCAGTTCGGCGACGGCGTTGAACGCGTCGAGGCGGACGGTTTCGTTCTCGTAGCGGCCGGAGAGCATCGGCGCGGCCGCGTCGGTGAGGTAGAAGGTGACAGCCGTCAGTCCGTGGCCGCCGCCGAGTTGTTCGTCGGCCGCGCGGAACACCTGCACCGTGTTCCGGACGGCGGCCACATCGGCTGCGCCGACCCGGGCGCCGGGCCGGCGGGCGCGGAGCGTGCGGTCGACCGCCTCGTGGTCGTATCCCAGCGGCAGCGCCAGAGCGGCGGAGACGTAGACGGCACGCTGGAGCAAGTCGCGGCGGCTGATGTCCATCAGGGCCCTCCCGAGGTCAGTGGTGGCGGCGACCGGGTCCGGCGACAGCGTCGGCAGATCCTGCGGCTGTACGTCGTCATACCCGATCTCGTCCAGTGTCACCAGCCGGCCCACGGCCTTGCTCAGAGCCTGGGCCAGGTATTCGGCGTTGCGGCCCTTCGGCCGTCGTTGCCCGCTGCACCACAGCGACACCGTCGCTTTACTTGTGCGGGCGGCGAGGTCGCCGTTGACGGCGGCCTGCTCGCGGTGCGCGCGGGCCACGACCTCGAGCTTCAGCCCGTGGCTGCTGACGAACTGCTGAAGAGCAGTGCTGGACGCCGACATGAGTCCCACCCCAGTCCCGGCTGTTAACCCTGTAAACCACTTTCCGTGGCGATCACTGTACCGAGAGATACCGCTTCGGTGTTGAACTGATCGGGCGCCCCGGCGAAGCCCAACGTACCGTCAACCCACGGGAACAGCAGTGCGTTTTGGGTGGACATCCGCCGAGCCTCCCACCCCCGGCGGCAGCCGAGGTGCCCGTCTTCGGGGTGACCTCGCCTCCACCCCGAAGACCCCCCACTCCCGAGTGAGCAAGGCTCCCCCCGCGGAGCCGAGATCACGCACCACCGCCCAGAGGAATGACGTGGACGCATCACTTATGTCCGGGCTTCGCACCGTGTCGAACCGCCCGGGCCCCGTTTCCGTCCCGGCTGCGCTCTACGCGCGCTCGGCAGGTCGGGACCGGCCGGACTATCCGCTGACGTCGTGCCGGATGACGGCCCAGGCCCGGGGGTGGAAGCCGGTCCAGGCGTTCTGGGACGCGGCGCCGCCGCCTGGCGGGACCGGGCTGGGCCTCGGTGAGAGCTGGGGCAGGCTCTTGAAGTTGGCGGAGATGGGCACGGTGTCCGTCATCGTCGTGTCCGACATCACCGCGGTCGTCCACGACCGCGCCGGGCTGCGGCAACTGGAGATGTGGGCTGACGACAACCGTGTCCTCGTCCACTGCGTGACGGCCGGCCGGTACGCCGGAGCCCACCACCAGATCGGGCCGCCGCCGCTGAGGAAGGGCGCGTGATGGCCACCCACACGGTGACGCCGGCCCAGGACGCGACCGCGCTGCCCACGCCGGTCCGTGCCGGGGTCCTGCTGCCGGACCTGAGGGCTCACCAGCACCCGGCGGGTCCCGACGACCAGTGGATCGTCGACTTCGGCGGGGCGTCCACCCAGACGGCCCCCAGGCCGGCCGAGGGGATCGATCGTGCGTGAGGTGACATGGTTCCCGAACGCGACGGGCAGCGCCGATCAGACGGTGCGCCAGGTGTGCGTCTACCTGCGGGAATGGGGAGTGCAGCTCGACCCGGCGACGCGCGAGCGGGTCGCCACGGTCGTGGCCAACCTGTTCTGCGCCGCCGCACGCAGCCCGCACACGCGCTTCTCGGTCGGGCTGCGGCTCGTCCTGAACCGCCGGGAACTCGCGGTCGAGGCCCTGGCCGGCGCGGTGGCGTTCCCCCGTCACCGATCGGCCGACCGCCCGCTCCCGGAGCCGTTGTCGGCCTGTACCACCTCCGGCGGGATCGAGGAGCGGGCCAACGGCTGCCGGTTCTGGGCGACCGTCGACCTGCGCAGGCAGCGCACGCACGCCGGGCCCGTGGGCCGGTGCCTGGCGCTACGACGCCGGGGCAAAACCCGCAGCGGTTTCGCCTGACCGGCTCGCCACGCTTCCGGTAGCCGCCGGCTGCCGGATACGGCGCCCGCCCCGTGTCCCGGGGCGGGCAGCGGCAGGACAGCGCGCCCGGCCTCCCCCGCCCGGTACGCCGCTGTTCGCCGCTTCCCGGTTCTCCCCGTCGCCGGTGGGGAGAACCGGGCCCCGAGCTCCCGTTTCCCACCTGGCGGCAACGGGAGTTCACGGCCGTGAACACGGTCGCGTGTCGCCGGCCGCACGGTCGGTGGCGACGGGGTGTCGAGGGCCGCAACGGCCCGTCCCGCACCCCGCCTTGTGACAGCCCGCTCTCGGGGAGCGGGCAGGCCGGGCAGCAGGAGGCACCCCCCTTCCGTCTGCTGCCCGGCCGAACCGGACGGTCGCGGCTGGGGACCGGTGCCCGCGTCCGTCCGCCCGGCCACGTGCCATCCGGCACGGGGGCCGGCCCGTCCGGGGCCGCCTATGGGGACAGGCGGCCCCGGACTCCACTTGCCTCAGCCGGATTCGATCCCAGTTCAAGGAACCCCCCCCCGTGAGTGTCGGACCGCACACCAGCAGACTCCTCAAGACCGCCGTCGGCCAGGCACGCCATCAGGCCATCACGGCCTCGTACTCGGCGCTGGTCCAGGCCTGCGACGCGAGCGGTGAACAGAGCGACGGAGCCGAACTGGTCGACGAGAGCCCGCGACCCGTCTGGTCGCTGCCCGGCTCCGGCGCGTACGCCGTGGTACACACGGACCCCGATGAGGCGCGGGCCCTGCTGTGGAGTGCCCACCTCCTCGAGGAGCACCAGGTGCCCGTCGTCGCCCCCGAGTACCGCCACCCTCTGAGGGGCGGCGGCCGCGACGTCACCGTCTGGCACCGTCCCGGGCCCCGGTACAGCGGCCGGTCCGTCGGCGCGTGGGCGAGCGCCGCGGTGCACCGGATCCAACCGGATGCCGGGCAGCTGAGGGACCACGATCCGTTCGACGGCCTGCTGGACGGCCTCGCGGACGCGCCCCTGCTCCGCGCCGACCGGGACGTCCTGCGGCTGCGCGCCGACCGGCTGCGCGAGCAGTGGACGAGCATCGACTGGCCGACACCGCCGACCGTGATCCTCGGCGACCTGGGGGCCGCGCGCTGCCACGGCGCCGGAACGACCCTCCCGCGGCTGCTGCTTCGCCGCCCGCTGCTGCGCGGGCACCTCGAGTGGGACCTCGCCGCCGCCCGCTGGCGCACGGACATACTCGCCGGCCACCTTCACGACCACGACGGATACGCCGAGGCCTACGCCACCCACACCGACAGGAACCTGCCGTACGGGTCGATCGACCGCTGGGAGCACTACCCGCTCGTGCGCGACCTCGTCTTACTCACGGACGTGATGCACACGGTGCGCCGCGCCCACCTCGACTCCCGCACCCGCCAACTGGCGGCACACCAGAGCGCCTGCCTGCGCGGCTTGGTCGCCCGCCCCTGGCCCTGGAAGGTGCGCTGATGCTGGCCCTCCCGTTCGCGACCGGGCCGGGAACTACCCCGGGCATCGCGTGGACCTGGCCGCGTCTGGGCCACGCCGTCCTCGGCGCCCGCCTGCGGCGCCCTGCGGTCGAGTTCGCGCTGCGGCGCAGCGTCGGCCCCGGGGGAAGCGTCCCGCTGCTGGAGCACGTGGTGGTCGGCGCGTTGCCGCGCTGGGGTCCTGACGTGGCCGGCGCGCCCACAGCGTCGTCCGATCCTCAGCTCCCGCCCGGTCATGGGGGCGGGGAGCGGAAGAGCAGCGCGGCGACGGGCCGCGTCACAGCTCACCGCCGCGGACGACCTGCCCGGTGTCCTTTGCCGGGGGCCGGGCGGGCGTTCGTCACCGTCGCCGATTCGGCGGCGGCCAGGGGCCCGCTGTCCCCGGCGGGGCAAGCGGGCCCCGCCAAGGACACTCCAGCACGTGGACAGGAGCTGATGTGAGCGCGGCGGCCGACGGCGGTGTGCCCAGGGGACTGCTGGAGGCGGCGATGCAACTGCTTCCGCAGACGGACAGCTGCGACGTGCTCCTGGCCTTCATCGGGGACCAGCTCCACGAGCACTGGGGCGGCCCCGTACTGGTCAACCCGAGCCTGTGGCTGGTGGAGGAGCACTGCGAGCGGGCGGCCCGCCACCGCCAGCGGGTCCTGAAGCGCACGGACGCCGTCGCCGACGCGCTGATCGAGTGCGCGCTGCAACTCGTCGACGCCGACCGGCCGGCAGACACCGACCACACGCTGGACACGGTGCGCCGGGTCGCCGCGCTGGTCGCCGCCCTGCCCCACTTCGACAACCCGTTGCTGGGCAACGGCGCCACCGTCGCGCCAGGCCCCGCCGATTCCCGGGCGCTGCCCGGCGCCGACACCAGCACGAGGACACCGCCATGCGCCCCATGACGCTGACACAGATCGCCGCACTGACCGGCGCGGCCCTGCACGGCCCCCGCACCGACCGCTCGACGGATCGCGTCGTCACCGCCGTGGTCCGGGACCCGGACGCCGTCACAGCTGGCAGCGTCTTCGCCCCGCTGGTGCCCGGTGCCACCTCGACGGACCTCGTCCGGGCCGTCCGACACGCCTTCGGTGCCCTCGCCGCCCGACGCGCGGTCGGTGTCATCGCCGCGCAGCCCGTGCCCGGGGTGCGGACCGTGGTCGTGGACGACGTCGAGGCGGCCCTGGAGACGCTCGCCGCACACGCCGCGCTCGCGTTCGGCCGGCGCGTCATGGTCGACGGCGGCCCGGACAGTCTGCCGGCCGCGCAGATCCTCGCGCAGTTGCTGCCCGATGCCGTGGCGGCGATCGAGATACCGCCCCGCCCGGGCCCGAACGCGGTGACCGGGGCCCTGCTGACGTGCGGCCCGGACGTGCGGCAGGTGGTGGCCGACCTCGGCGCCGCCGGGTCCGACGCCGCCGCCCGGGCGATACGGGTCCTGCGGCCGCAGGTCCTGACGGTCCTGCCGGCCTCGGCCGAGTGCCCCGACGGCGTACTGCGGGCGCCGCAGGCGGTCTTCGACCTCGCGCCGGCGTGCGCCGTCCTGCCCGCCGGGTATGAGCTGCACCCCGCGCTCGAGGCCTGGACTCCCCAGCGCGTCGTCACCTACTCCGCTGACGAGGACGTGCCCGCCGCGGTGCGGGCCGAGGACCTGATGGTTCTTCCGGACGGGCGCGCCCGGTTCACGCTCGTCCACGGGGCGGTCAGCCGTGTGGTGGAGCTGGCCCTGCACAGCCCCGAGCACGTGGAACCCGCGCTCGCGGCCGCCGCGACCGCGCTCGCCGCGGGCCAGCGCATCGAGGACGTCGTCTCCCGCCTGGGCCGGGCCCGTCTGCCCAGCGGCTGCCTGACCACCCGGGAATACGGCGACGCGCGGCTGCTGTTCGCTGACGGCTGCGGCACGGGGGCGGCCGCGACCGAGGCCGCCCTGCGCGTGCTGCACCGCCGGGGTCTGGCCCAGCACCGTCCGGCCGCCGCCCTGCTGGGTGAACTGCGCGGCACCCGGCCAGGCGGCGCGATCCAGCAGATCCGGCGCACGGCCACCGACCTCGGCGTGGAAGTCGCCGTGATCGGCAGCGAGCTGGCGGGCGGCATGAGCCCGCAGTCCCGGGGTTTCCCGACGGCGTCGCAGGGTCTGGCCTGGGTCCGCGCCCGCTACCGGAACCCGGAAGTCGCCGCCGCGCAGGTGCTCGCCGAGGCCTGCCGCCGGAGCGGCCGGGACGCGGCCCGTGCCCGCCGGCTCCCGGGCGAGGACCCCTCCTGGCGTCTGGACGGCGCGGTCGTAGCCCGCGTCCACCTGGACAGGCCCGTCGAGGCGGCCGCTCGTGCCTTGCGCGGCGCGCAGTGGCTCGCCCGACGCGGCATCCCCGTCGTCGCCCCCGCGCACTTCACGCCGATCGCGACCGGCACGGACTCCTGCGCCACTTTGTGGCAGGACACCGGCCACTGGACGGCGCCTCTCATCGCCGCGGGCACCCTGCTCGCCGCCGTCCACAGCATCCCCGCGAACGGGCTCCACCCCAGCTCCCCGCTGCTGCATCTCGAGTACCTCCTCGCCAGGGTCCCCCGCGTGGACCCGGACCGGCGCGCTCTTGTGGCCGAGCACCTGGGCGACCTGTCCGAGCGCTACGCCCGTCTGACCTGGCCGACACCGCGTACCACGATCCTCGGTGACTCCAAGGCGCCGAACCTGCGCCGTGACCGGGCCGGGCACGTGCGCCTGGCCGCCGCGGGGTGGCCCCTGGACGGGCACCGGCAGTGGGACCTCGCGGTGATCCGGCGCGAAGTCGACCACGGGCGCCTTCACCCCGCCGACCACCAGGTGTTCCTGCAGAACTACGAGCGCTCCAGCGCACTCACCGGCCTCGCCGACTGGCCGGGATACGGCCTGTTGATCGACCTGATCGACCTCACGGAAGCACTGGGCCCGCTCGTCCGCAGGGGGCCCGGCCCGGCACGGGCCGGGGCCGAAACCCTCCTCACCGATCTGGTGGACCGTCAGCGCGCGGCCATGGCCGCCGGACCCTGTGCCTCCGCCCCGGGAGGTCCCCGGTGACCAGCCGCCGCCCCGCCCCCGACGGGCCGCCCGCCCGTACCGCCCTGCCCCGCCGCGTCCCCGGCCGCCACCTGACCGGCCCCGCCCCGCTGTCCAGCCCCGCCACGGCGCTGTTCACCCCACGCGTCGCGCCGGCACCCGACCCACTGGCCCGGCTCACCGGCTCCCAGAACGCAGCCGCCCGGATCGCCTCCCACCTACGCCGCGGCAACGGATCGGCGTGATCGACATGTTCCTCGACGACGCCGCCACCGCACCGCGGGTAGTCCCGCTGCGGGCCCCCGCCGCCGCCCGCGCCCCGTTCACCACGATCACCGGCCCGCTACCGGGCCAGGCCCTCGACGGGCTCGTGACCGCGTGCGCCGCAGTACCCGCCGCGATCACCCTCACCCCGGCCCGGCTGGCCGCCGACCCGACACCCCACAGCGACCCGCTGCCGACCCCCGTGCTGGAGACCACCGTGGACGACGCCCTCACCCACGCCCACGACGCCCTCGCCGCCACCGACCCGCGCACCGCCCGCCTCTACAGGGTCCTCGGCACGCTCCCCCTGCCCGGCCCCCGCATCGACGCCCCGATGGCCGCCGCAGCAGCCGGCCTCGACCCGGTCACCGCCGGACACGCCTTCGACACTCTCGTCGAACGACGCCTCGTCACCCCCCTCGATTCCGACTCCCGCGCGGTCGAGCGGCGCTACGCCTTCCAGAGCGCCGACGGCCGCCGCCACGCAGCCCGCCTCGCGCACCTCGTCGACGGGCCCGACAGCGCACGCACCTGCCAACTACGGGCCCTGGACTGGCTCGTCGCCGAGGCCCATGTGGCGTCCCGGATCCTCGCCCCGCACCGTCCCCTGATCACCCCGGAGCTGCAGTACCTGCCCGCGCACCGCGCGGGCATCGGCACCCGGGTCGCGGCCCACGCCTGGTTCGCCGGCCGCGACCTCGACCTGCTCGGCGCGCTGCACACCGCCCGCGACGCCGGACTCGACTACCACAGCGCGTTCCTCGGCTACGCCGCCTGGCCCTGGCTGTTGCTGCAACGCGACTACCCGCAGTGGATCGCGGTCTGCGACATCTCCGTCGAGGCCGCCCACCGCCTGGCCGTGACGGCGCCCCGCCGGGGCTCGGGCCGAATGCTGCTGCGCGAGCTCCTGGGCGCCCGCGCCACCGCGCTGCGGGCCGTCGGCCGCACCCGCGAGGCGATCCGCGACTGCGAGCACGCCCTGGAACAGGCCACCGAAGACCGCGACGCCGTCGACGAGGCACGCGCGCTGCACGACCTGGGCGCCGCCCACCACCAGGACGGACAGCCCCGGCGTGCCTACGGATACCTCGACCAGGCCTACCGCGCGCGCATGCTGCTCGGCAGAACGCGGGACGCGGGCGTGACCCTCGTCCAGGTCGCCGAGGTCCTCGCCGACCTCGGCGACCACCCCGCTGCCCTCACCTGCCTGTACGAGGCCCGCCGGATCCTCCTCACCGAGGGCGACCCTCTCAACGCCGCCCGGGCCCTGGCCTGGACGGGCCGTCTGCGCGCCCTCACCGGCGACACCGCCGCCGGCGCGGACCTGGACGCCGCCCTGACCGAGTTCGAGGCCCACCACTCCCTACCCTGGCAGGCCCGCGTCCTGAACTGGAAAGGCCTGCTCGCCGAGGACCAGGGCCACACCGACGACGCCATCGCCCTGCACCACCGCGCGCTGGCCCTGTACACGGGCAGCGCCCACGACACCCACCGCGTACGCGGCGACCTGGCACGTCTGGGAGTCGACGCATGACCGGCAAGGTCCCGTATCACCGGGCCACCGCGCCGCCCCGCGGCCCCACCGGGCCGGTGGGCGCCCGCCGCGGCCCGGCACCGCATCGCGTCCCGGCCACGGCGTCGTCACCCCGCACGCCGTACCAACTGCCGCTGTCACCGGGCCCCTACCGGGTGCCCGGGGGCGCCCGGTGCTTGCCGGTACTGGTCGCCGGGAACCGCTGTCCCGCCTGCGGACACCGCATCACGGCCGACCCGGCGTTCGTCGACCTGCTCTCCCTCACCGCCCACGGCTGGAGCATCCACCAGATCGCCGACCGGTGGAGCACCGTTCCCCGGCAGGTCGACGCCGACCTCAACCGGATGATCCGCGACCTCGGTGCGACCGGACCCGCGCACGCGGTCGACATCGCCATCCGCTCCGGGCTGCTGCCGCGCCGTGTTCAGCCGCTCGTGCTGCGCCGCCGCCTCACCGAGGGCACGCTGCACGCCCTGCGGGCCACGGCCGCTGGTCTGGGCCCCGCCGAGATCGGCCGGCGGGCGGGACGCACCACCCGAGCGGTCGGCATGTCGATCAGCCGCTTCCTCGACAGGTACCAGCTCAGATCCCGTGCTCAGGCGGTACGCCTGCTCCACGACGCCCACCTCCTCGACCACACCCACCCCTGCCCGTGCCAGAACACCCCCGGGACACCGACACCGACATGACCACCACACACACCCCGGACGCGCCGGTCCACGGCCTTCCCTGCCCGGGCTGCGGCACCACCGTGACCGTCACCACGATCCAGCGCGACGTCCTCCACGAACTGGCCTGGGGCGCATCCACCCACCAGATCACCGAATACCTCGACGCCCGCGGGATCCACAGTGCCCTCCCCCCGACGATCAAGAGCCGGGGAGCGGCGGAGGTCGACGCGATCCAACGCACGCTCAACGCCTCGGGCTGCAACGACGCCGTGGACATCGCCTGCCGTCTGCGGATCCTCGTCCCGCCCAAGGGCCTGCGGCTGCCTCCCAAGGGCATCCCCGAGGGCCTCCTGCGCACCGCCGCGCTCATCGCCCGCGGCATGGACCACGCCGCCGTCGCACACCAGCTCGGCCTGAAAGAGAAGTCCGTCTCCGGCCACATGGCCAGGCTCCGCACCCTGCTCGGCGCCGCGAACACCCCGCACGCGATCTACTCGCTGCACGCCCTGGACCAGCTACCGGCACACCACCCCTGCCCGTGCCGTTACCCGTTCGCCGCCCACCGCTCGCAGGACAAGCGGTGACCATGACCCCGGAAGAAAGCCGACGCATCGTCTACGGCGCGGCCCGGGCCCAGGGCCTCGACCCGACCGGCGCGCAGCCGCTCCAGCCGGAACACGACCACGTGTACCGGCTCCCGCACGCCGGAGCCGTCGCCAAGGTGCACGGCCCCTCCACCAGCCGCCGGGACGCGCTGCGCCAGCGCCGTGCCGCCCGCTGGCTGCGCAGCAAGGGCATCGCCACGCCCCGGCCCGCCGGCATCCACGTCAACCCGATCCAGTGCGACAGCCCGCTGGGGCCCCTCCAGGTGACCTTCGCCGACGACCTGGGAGACACCCCGACGACCCCCGGACAACTCGGCGCCCTCCTACGGAAACTGCACAGCCTCGACAGCCCCGATTTCGAGCTGCCGGTCTTCGACCCCTTCAAGCGCGTGGCCGACCGCATCGAGGCGCTGCCCGCCGCTGTGCTGCCCTCCAGGGAGCGCACACGCCTGCACCGGTTCCTCGCCACTGCCCGCACCGCCTGGCAGGCCCTCGAGTGGCCCGACCACGGCGGTCTTCTCCACGGCGACGTCGGCCCGGCCACCAGCATCCTGGCGCCTTCCGGCGCGCCCACGCTGATCGACCTGGAAACGCTGTCCGTCGGCGGGCCCTGCCTGTGGGACGCCGCCGCGATCTCCTGGCGCCGCGATGTCTTCGGCGCCCCGTCCAGGGAGCATGCCGAGTTCACGGCCGAGTACGGCATCGACGCGTCCCGATACGACGGCGGGCGCCCCTACGAGGTGATGTCCAGGATCTTCGCGCTCCGCGGGTACCTGACGGCCGCCGAGTACGCGCTCACCGAACCCGACCGGCAGTCCCAGGCCGACCTGCGGCACAGCAGTGTCGCCGACCCGCTGCCGCCGTTCCCCTGGAACTGGAGCCTGGACAGCCGGCTCCCGGAACCCAAGCCCGCACCGTGACCGCTGCCCCCGATCGACGCGGCTCCGCGAAGCCGAGCGCCGCTGGGTCGATGTTCCTGGCCGGCCCCGCGCGCCAGCAGCCGGCGCGGCAAGGGTGGCCGTCGATGTTCCTGGCCGACCCCTACTCCCACGACCGCGATCAGCCCTCCTCCGGGCACCGCGCGTCGGTTCCACCGCAGAAGGTCTCCGGTACCGGCTGCCCGATCTGTGGCGCCCGACTCCACATCTCCCGCGGCGCGCTGCACCTCCTGGCGTTGACGGCCCAGGGACTGACGGCCCGAACGATCTGCCGCCGCTCACGCCAATCCCTGGACCGGGTCACGCTCGACCTCGCGGCCGCGGCCGCCGAACTGGGCGCGGCCAATCCCGAGCACGCGGTCGACATCGCCCTGCGAGGCGGTCTCCTGCCCTTCGGCAGGCACTGGCTCTCACAGGCGAAGCCGCTGTCGCAGGCGGACCTGACGGCCCTGCGTCTGATGGCCGACGGCCTGACCTCCCGCGAGATCGGCCAACGCACCAGACGTACCGCCCGCGCCGTCGACACCGGGCTGCAGCGGATCCTCACCCGCCACGGCTGGCGCACGAGAGGGCAGGCCGTGGAGAGACTGCACGCCGCCGACCTCCTCGACCGGACCCACCCGTGCCGGTGCGTGAACGACACCAGCCCCGGAACAGCAACCACATAACGACCTCCACCGAACCCCAACAAGCCGACGGACGCTCAGACCCCGTACTCCGCTTCGCCCCTCCGGAAGGCCCTTGCCATGACCACTGACGCCCTCCCCGCACCGCCCGGTCCGCTGGAACGGGTTCTCGGCCTGCACCTGGCCCACCTCCACGCCACCGTCGAACCGGGCGTCACTTCTCAGCTGCCCTTGCGACCAGACGCCCTGGAGTCCGGGCGCAGCACCGCGCTGCGTGAGGCCGTGGAGGCGGGCTACAGGCCCGCGATCGCGCGCTACTACGGTGCCGGGCGCCGAGAGTGCGACGAGTGGCTCTCCTGCATCATTGAAAACGCGCCCGGGCGTGGGTTCGTCGACTCCGGCCCGGGGTCGGCGCACCGGTACCAGATCGTCGAGGAGCAGGCGGCCGACGTGCTGCTCGCTGCTACCCATGTCCTGGACTTGCCGGTGCTCACCGATCGCACGCGTGAGTACCTGCACGTGCGGTTGGGCTCGGTCAAGCATGAGGTGAAGGCCGGGCGCCCGGCGCCGCCGGTTCCCGGACGAGGTCGCGTCCCGGACGTGGCCGGGGCGCCGTGCCAGCTGTGTGCGCTGGTGCGCAGTGCGCTGCTCGACCGGGGCGCCCCGATGGCGAGGCGCAAGAGCGAGTGGTGCGAGCGGGAGTGGCGCGGCCGTGTCGCCACGGCCCGGGCTGAGGCGTTCCTGGAACGCATCGGCCGGCCGGGCCCGCCGACCGCGACCGTGCTGATGGACGCGCAGATCATCGCGGAGATGAGCGCCGTCGAGGAACACACCGGCCAGCTGGCCCACCTCGTCGAACTCGCGACCACCACGTCGCTGCGGCTGCGCTGCGTCCCCACCCGGCATTCGCTGCTGGTTTCCCGCGTTCTGCTCACCCTCGACGGCGGCACTCTGGTCGCCGAGCTCTCGCCCAAGCACGTCGCCTACGACACAGGATCGCCCGACGACCTCGACGACCGGGTCCGAGCCGCGTTCTCGGCTGAGGCCACCCTCACCCTGCGGCGGCGCGCCGCCGCAGGGCCGTTGAGGCAGCCGTGGCTGTGGTGACCCGGCGGCCGCTCGCCGCCCGGGCCTGGCCCTACCAGCAGCAGGCCGACAGCGGGCAGCACGCCGCCGGGATGGCCGCCGCCGGCGAAGGCGCCCCGACCCTCCCGCTCGCGGGAGGACCGGTGCGCTACCGCCTGCGCGCTCTGAACACCCGGCTGGAGGCGCGGTGAACGCCGCTGCGCACCTGCCGGACGGCTACGCCTGGGCAACCGGCCTCGACCACGCCCAGGCCCTGCTCACCGACGCGACCATCCCCCTCCTGGCCACCGGCGAGCAGGAGCGCGACGAGCGGATCGCCGCCGTCCTCACCCGCTACGGGCCCGCCGCCGGGCCGCTCCCGCGCCCGGCCCGGGCGTGCGCCCGCGTCGTGTCCACCGGCGACGACCCGCGCCTGGGCCGGCTCGCCGCCACCGCGCTCGGCCGCCCCCACCACCACTACCCGACCCTCACCCAAGCCCTCACCGACCCCGGCCCGGCCGGCGGCAGCGTCCTGCTCACCGCCGACCCCGCCCACCTGACCCTCGCGCATCTGCTGCCCGCCCTCGACACCTGGACCCGCCACGGCACCCGCCTCGGACTGCTCACCGGCCGCGACACGCCCGCAGCCCTGTTCCTCCTCGCCAAGATCCTCGCCGCCCCCTCGACCCCGGACGGGACTTCCGCGCTGATCGACGGCACCACCGGCCGCTCCCGCCACCTCCACCGGCCCGGCGCGCCCCGGCTCACCACCGCCGACGCGATCGGCTCCCCCTGGCGCACCCTCCTGATCGACGCACACGGCTCCGCCGCCCACGCCCACCTCGGCACCGCCGTCCTGTGCGGCCTGCCCGGCGACGCCGAACGCACCCGCACCGGCCACCTCGTCCCCGGCGGCTGCACCCCCACCCAGTGCAAGACCGCCCCCTCCAGCGGCCTCACCGTCCACCACCCGCACGACCTGCACGCCGACGCCCTCGGCCTCTACATCTGCAACGCCATCACCCTCGGCCCCGACGAGCAGTACCCCACCACCGTGAACCTCGCCCTGGACGCCGTCGACGGACACCCGGCCGCCATCTTCGGGCTGCTGCGCGGCGACGCCGACACCACCACCGAAGACCCCCACGCAGCCGCCGACCTCCTCCACACCGGGGCCGACCTCGGCGCCGTCACCATGGACGCCAACCGCCGCGCCGCCGAACGCGGCCTCACCGGAGGGGCCGCGATCCTCCTCGGCGACCCCGACCACCACCCCCACCCAGTACGCAGCGACCGCCCCGCGCCTCCCGCGCCCCGCACCAGCCACCCCCGCCCACCCGCCGCCCCCACCCCCGAGCGGGACCGGGAACTGACCGACTGGACGCAGCGCACCGCCGAGGCCACCCTGTTCGAGGCCGCCCTCGGCGACTCCCTCGCCCACCGTCCAGACCCGGGCCTCGACCAGTGCCTACGCTCCATGGCCGACGTACGCGCCGCCGCCCAGACCCTCCTGCGGCGCACCGCCCCCACCAGGCGCCTCGACCACGAGGAACTGGAACGCCTCGCCCACCAGTGGGCCGAGCACGCCCTCGCCCTGCTCACCCGCACCCGCGGCGGCGCGTTCGGCCGCCAGCTCACCGCGCTGCGCGCCACCCACCGCATCCACGGCACGACGCCGGCTCCCCCGTGCCCGCACTGCGCGATGCCGCTGACCGCGCAGCACCTCACCAGCGTGCTCGGCCCCTGCGACCGCATCGCCGTCACCTGCCCGCGCTGCGGGCCCGCCCACAGCCACCCCACCGGCCAGCCCCCGCTGACCGTCCACGCCCCCGCCGCCGTCCACCCCGGCCGACCCTTCACCCTCACCGTCGACGGCCCCGAACGCGGCCTGCTCGCCGTCCACTTGAGCCCGCGCAGCAGCCGCTCCGGCAGCTACGCCCACACCACCACCGACCTCGCGCCAGGGCCACTGACCGTCGGCCTCGACGTCCCCACCGGCCTGGTACCCGAACTCGACCGGCTCTGGCTCGTCCACGCCGACCGGTTCCGCCTCTCCCTCCACCAGCGGCGTGTGCCCGTCCTACCCACCGAGTGCAACCCTGGCAGGACCACCCGCACGTCGTAACCCCCGGCCAGCGCCCGCAGTTGGCCCAACACCACGTGCCCCGCTGGCCGTCGACGCGGACCGCATCCTGGAGCATCTCGGAACGCCCGGGCCCGTCCTTGCGGTGGACACCCTGGCTCAGGCACACCGCCACTGGCCCAGCCACCTGCCGCCATGGGACCTCGTGATCGTCCACAACCCGCTCCTGGCCGACGACGCACGATCGGGTCTCGAGCAGGTGCCGGCACGCACCCGCCTGTACCTCACCGCCGTCGAGGAAGCGGTGACCCGTGACCGCGGGGCCCAGACCGGCCTGGAGGAGTCCCATGTCGGGCCGCCGCCGCCTTGGTCGGCCTCCACGGCGACAGCACGGCGCTCACCCACCTCCTCGCAGCCACCGCCGAGCGGGAACCGTGGCTCGCCGACTACTTCTGACAGCGCCGACCACACCCCGCCCATCCCGCCGAACGTTGAACTCGCAGAAAGGAGAAGCCGGTTGAACCGCAGCCCACCCCGCGCGACCGCGCACGCCTGGCCCACCCAGTCCACCCGCTCCCACGCCCGTTCGGAGACTCACCGCCATGACGCCCGCCAAGCACTTCCCGCCCGAGCTGCACGACTGGGTCGCCGGCCATCTGCCCGGCCTGGCCGCGAGCGAGGACCGCTCCTGGCCGCGCAGCAACTCCCTCGTGTGGCACGTGAGGGGCGACTGGGACGCCTACGTGAAGATCAGCCCCAACGACCTCGACTTCGAACGCGAAGTCGCCGGATACGCCTACGCCGAAGCGCACCTGACCGACCAGGAGGCACCGCGACTGCTGGCCTGCGACCCGCACCTGCGCACGATCCTCAGCTCGCCGCTGCCCGGCCGCGTCGTCCGGGACCTGCCCCTGGAGACCAGCACCGAGCTGCGCCTGCACGAGGACGCCGGGCGGCTGCTGCGGCGCTGGCACGACGCGTCCGAGCCCGGCACGGACGCGGACCGCGCCGCGGTGCGCTCCGACATGCAGGACAAGGCCCAAGAGGCCGCCTTCCGGCGCTACTTCGCTGAAACACGGAATCCCGGTACGAGTTCACCACCGCATGCCGTCCGTCAACTGCCAACGGGTCCAGACCGGAGGCCGCCCTCGCTTCTTGCCCGCCGCCAGCACCGGCTCCAGCCGGACCCACTGCCCCGACGACCAGCAGCCGCTCTGCTTCCTTCGCGGCGTCACCCTCGAACGGGGCGAGCTACTGCTCGACCGGCCCGAAGTGGTCGTGCATGGCCGCGCCTTCCCCTTGCAGGGGCTGCATCGGCTGTCCGGGCCTGCTCGGCCGCGTCCTCCCACGCCGTGCCGGATTCGCGCGCGTTGGCGACGGAGGCGACCCGGACGTGGTGGGTGGAGGGGAAGTTTCTGATGCTCTCCAGCTCGGTCCACCGGAGGGGCGAGAGCCTCGTCACGGCCACGTTTGCTCCGACCTGCTGGGCAGCAGGCGGGCCCGCAGATCCGCGACGAAGGCTGACACGAACCCCGACTCCGGGTACTCGGCGGATCCGCCGCTGGGCCGCGCAGTAGTAACCGTACGACACTCGCCAGTCATCGGGCGCGGTGCTCGTCACCCCCGCCGTCCCACCACCGCGGCAGGCACGCGGGTCCACCCGTACTGGGCCGGGGCGGTTCTGTGCGGGTTGGTCAGGAGAGGTGATCGGGAAGCACGCCGTCGAGTACTCCGCGCACGACTCCGGCGACCGCTCGGGCGCCGTCGGCACTGACCGCGCCGTGGACGGTGACCGGCATGCTGCTGGGCGACTCGTCGGCAGGCAGGTCGGGGCGCAGGGTCCAGATGCCGCCGTGGATCTCGACCCACAGGCCCTCTCCGTTCCCCCACGTGCGGCCGTCCGGCAGCGGGGCGACCCTCAGGCCGACCGGCCCGGAGTAGGAGGCGATGCCGGATTCCTCAAGGGCGGCGCGCAGTACGGTGATGGCCTGCGCCCTGGTGGGGAGGTCGGGTTGCATGGGTTGCGGGTCGTGCAGTGCGAGGGTCGCCGCGATGAGGGCGGCATCGGTGAGGGACTCCCTGACCGCGTCCGGCGCCGGTCGGCCCTGGCGTTCGGCTGCGGTGAGCCACGTGTCCAGTACGCGGGCAGCGTCCTCGACCACCGGCACGGTGTAGTAGGCGGCCTCGTCCTCGGCACAGAGCTCCATCACGCTCTCCAGGGAAGCGTCGCTCGGCGGGGCCAGGTCGGGCTGGGGTGCCGCTGCCGGGGCATTGCCGGGGCGCGGCCCGAACGTCTCGCGGAGGTAGCGGATCTGTGCGGCGACGGTCTCGGCGATGGTGTCGGCGACGCCGGGCCGGAACTTCTCCCAGTCCGTTTCGGGGTCGCCGCCGCGGGGGTCGCCCTGCTCGTAGGGGTCGACGTGGACCTCGGCGGTCTGGTGGTAGTGGTCCGGGTCGTTGCGCGTCTTGTACTGGCTGGTGACGGTCACGGTGTCAGGCCGGAGGCCGGGACTGAGCTGGATCTCGATCCGGTCGAACCGCTCGGGTGCGTCGGGGGTGGGGAGGATCTCCAGTTCGAGGATCCAGCGGTCCTCGGCCGGGTCCTCGCTGTACCGGAAGTCGGGGTCGTAGGCGTCATGGAGCCACTCGGTCAGCTCGTGCGGGGGTCCGGCCAGGTCGCCCAGGACTTCGTGCCGCTTGATCGCGTCGGCGCCGGTGAGGATCGCGTGGGCCTGTCGCAGTCGCATGTACATGATCCGTTCGGTAGAGCGTTGATGGGGTCACACGGTCGCCCTCCGGTTGCCGGAGACCGACCACACTGCGCCTGGCTCCGAGCTTTACCGAGCGTACCGAGCTGTGCGGGCGCCTGCCCGGATTCCGGTGAACTCTGGTCCCGGCCAACTGGTTTGGCCAGACCGTCGCTCACCCCGAGATTGGCGACCCCCGCACCGAGGAGGAGGTGAGCAGCAGTCGAGCGGGAGTACCTGGCCCTGCTGTCCGACCTCCCCGACGACAGGCTCCGTCGCTCCGTGACCGGCGCGCGGGTCTTCGCTCAGCAGCGCCGGCCGACACACCAAGGCCGAAGCCCTCGCCCGGAAGGCATCGGCCCTCCAGTCCGTGACCTGTCTCGCCGCCGGTCTCGCCCGCAGCCTCAACGTCCTCGGCCGGCCCGCGGAGGCGCTGCAGGTCCTCACCGACGCCAATGCGGACACCCCCCAGGACCGGCGGGCCCGCGCCTCGGCACGCAGCTCAACGGACAGGACGGTCACGTAGGACGACCCCGCCCCCACCGGTGGCCGCGATCAGGGCCCCGGCACGGCTGAGGATGAACCGCGGACGGATGCCACGGAGCAGGACGGCGTTCCCACCCGCCCCGAACCGGCGGCGTCCGGTACGGCTTCTTCGGCGTCGCCGTTCAGGGAACCGGATGCGGATCCCAGCTCGGCAGCCGAGAACACACAAAGCTCGGATCAAGGCGCTGGCGCACTCAGCGATGCCCAGGCTGCGCCATCCTCGCAGGACACGACCCGGACCCTGCAGGAGCTCTGCCTGCAGATCCTCGCCACCGCGCAGGCCCCGATGCGCAGTGGCGATGTCCTGGCGGTCATCCTGCACCTGCAGACCCTAGGCCGGACCACCAAGCTCCTCAAGGTGAAACACCAGAAGGAGACCGTGCGCACGGCACTCAAGCGGCTGGCGGAGAAGGGCCAACTGGTCAAGACCGAGCCCGGGCTGTACGCGACCGCTCGCGACGATGCGCCGTTCGGTGCAGCGCAGAAGGCGGAGGCCGCCTAACGAGAGGCCGAGCGACAAGTCCCCTGATACGAGACGTCAGAGGGGAGAGGTGCCGCCGGCTTAGGCCCCGGCGGCACCGAGCGGTCCCCTGATACGTGGTCCGCATGCCCGAGCGTAGCCGAGGGAGGTTCCGCTCGGGGCCCGTGCGGCCTAATTCGCGTTTCCCGGGTTCCGGCGGCCCCAGCCGGTCGCCCGTCCGGGCGCGCGGGAAGGCGCTTTCACACATGCGTTCCTTGCGTTCCCTTTCAGAGCGCGGCGGCGGGGGCTCGGGTGGTGGCCGCAGGCCACAACACCGCGTCGAGTCCGTCCTCCAGCAGGCTGATGGTCACCACGCCCGCCCAGCTTCGACCGGCCAGCAAATTGGCGATCACCTGACGGTTCACCCCGGTGAGCGCCGAAACCTCCCACAGGCTCCAGCCCCGCTCGTCGATGTGCCACCGGAGGCCGCGCGCGATGAACAGCATGACGCGGGCGCGGGGGCGCAATGGCCCGGACTACCACCCGGACAACCACCGGGCCCTGGAGGCCGCCACCGCCCTGGGCCGCGCCCTCGCCGTCCAAGGCCGACGCCCCGAGGCCACACAACAGCTGACCCGCTGCGCCACCGCCTGGCGCGAGCACTTCGGCGCCCGGCACCCGCACACGGTGGCCGTCGAGGCCGACCTCGCGGCGCTGACCCGCCTCTGACGGCCGGTCCGCAGACAGGGCCCACACCCTCAGCCTGCGGACACCGGGCAAACCGTCCTACCGCTGTACCCGGTTGTCGGTCGCCAGCACGTCGCCCGGCACCGTCGAGCCCACCTGGCGCCGCAGCGCGCCGATCGCCGGATCGGAGATGGAGACGGTGAGCCGGTAGGGCGGCTGGCCGGTGATGGTGTTGTGCGAGTCGGTCGGTGCCATCAGCCGTTGCTGGACGGCGAAGCCGTCGAAGCCCGGGCACAGGGCCTCGGTCGGGAGCGTCACCTGTACGAACGCGCCTCCCTCGGGCCCGGCGTGGACGGTACCGCCCGGGTCGGACGGGGCGTCGTCGTCGCCGTGCGTCAGCGGGAGGCCGCGGGCCCCGCCGACCAGGCCGTCCGGGCCCTCGATCTCCACCGCCACGCCGTGCGGACCCAGTGGCGCCGACAGGTCCAGCGCGCGCTCGCCGGCGCCCGGGCCGAGACCCAGGCCAATGGTGAAATGCCCGGGGTCCTGTGCCGCGCCCCGCGAGAACCCGTAGGAGCTGAGGACGAGTTGGGGTCCCGGCGGCGGGGCGTCGGCCAGTGACCCGGCGAAGGTGAAGGACGCGGGCGCCGGCTCGAAGTGGTGGAAGCCCTTGGTACCGCACCTGGTGCCGTCGGAGACCCCGCCGCCGGGCAGCGCGACGTCCACAGTCGGCCGGGGCGATCCGGGCACCGGCCGCGGGCTGCGCATCGACAGGCCGTCCCGGTTCAGCACACCGGCCGGGTCCGTCCCGACCGCGACGGCCAGCAGCGCCGCGAAGACAGTGGCTGCGATCAGCACGGTGCGCCGGCGCCCGGGCCGGATCCACCGCGAGCGCGCCGCGCCGCGGGCCGCCCCGGGCGCGGCCCCGGGCGCCCAGCGGCGGCCGCCCAGGTCTACCGGCGGCTCTTCCCGCCACCGTGCGGCGAGCATCCGGGTCCGGGCGGTCGCTCCTCGAACCGGCCTGGTTCCTCACTCTTCTCGCACTGTGACCCCGCGCTGGCGCAACAGCGCCACCACCTCCTGGTAGTAGGTCAAGCCGCGGTTGTCCACCGCCCCAGAACTGGGCTGCGGATGGACCTGGGAGGCGATTCACCGGGTCCGGCCTCGTGTGCCGCTCAGCTGCCCAGAGTGCGGTCACGGTCTCCACGGGAAGGTCTCCCCCGCGCCACGGCGGCTGAAGTACTTCGCCCATGACCCTGGTGCCCCGCGATGCGAGCTTGCCGAACAGATGCTCGACCACCACCTGCTGAAGTTGGAGATCGTCACCACTGTCCGGGCGGCCGGGGCTCACGCCGAGCTGGAAGCCGCCAGCCGGGGCTGGCGCACCGACGTGCTCGCCACCGCGGCGGACGGCCGCCGCGTCGGCTGGGACGTGCAGCTCGCGTCGATCACCGCAGCTGAGATGGAGCAGCGCGCCGCGCGGATGGCCGCCGATGAGGTGACGGCATGCTGGGTGGCGCTGGGCACGGGCGAGCGGTGGCTGGGGCAGCAACCCGCCATCGGCGTGCATCCGCCTGACGAAGGCGACGGGCAGTGGCGGATCGCGGCGGGTCTGCTGCGGCTGGTCGGGCAGAGATCCGACCCGGCCCGGGGACTTCCGCCGGTGTGCTGGAATCAGGTCCAGGACGCCACGTTGCAGGACTTCGTGGGGTGGGCGCTGGCCGGCCGGGTCGTTCCGCGCAGGTTCGCGGAGTGCGAGAAGGTCTGGGTCGGCGGCTGGACGGCCCCGGCCTACCTGGAGCGTGCCCGGGCTGTGCTGATTGGCGAACAGGCGGCACGGCGGCCGATCGGCGCTGCTCGCCGCGCGCGGTGAGCCGGTGGAATGGTTGGTGGAGGGGATGCAGCGGGAGGTGGAGCAGCGGGAGGTGGAGTCGCTGGACGGCATCGTCGAGCGGATCTTGTACGTCGGCGGCGGGTTCACCGCGGTGCGGCTGGGTGTGGAGGGCGGCGAGAGCATGACGGTCAAGGGGGAGGCCCTTAAATGGGCGGCGTCGAACCGGTGTCGGGCTCCGCAGGTGATTTCCGGAACACGCCCGACCTCGGCTGTGGGCGCCGGGCGTCCGGGGTGCCTGTCACAGGGGGCCGGTACGCTCTCGACCGGCAGAGAAAGCCGTGTCGGGGTCCGGGGGAGGCACCTCCCGGACCCACTCTGTCGAGGCTGGTCCTACCGAACCGCTCCTCGTCGGCTCGGTCAGCCGCCACACGGTGGCCCGAGGCATGGGGCCGGCCGCAATCACGCGGCGCCTACATAGGCGGTGCTCTCCAGGAACTCGCGGACGATCGGCACTTCCCGTCGCGCGGTGAACTTCGAGCGGAGGTCGGCGAGCGTGGATGTGCTGCGGGCGGAGGTGATGCCGCCCATGTGGTCCACCGCCCGGTGGGCGGTGTCGATCGCTCCGTCGAGGTCGTCGAGGGCGATCCGGGCTTCTGCCTCGCGAGCCAGGTAGATGGCCGCTCCACGCGGATATTCGTCCTCGCGGTAGGTGTCGGCGGTGCTCAGCCCCGCGGACGCGTCCTCGAAGTGGCTGATGGCCTCCTTGGGCCGGCCCAGGTTCAGGGAGCAGGAGCCCTGGAGCATCCTGATCTCGCCCAGGTTCAGCCAGTAGACGCAGTCGGGGTCGGCGGCGGTGTCCTGGTCGCGTGCTCGGTCGTAGGCGGCCATCGCGGCATTCTGTGCGTGGGCTGCGGCCTGGCTGTCGCCGGCGTGCGCGTGGGCGCGGGCGAGGCGGGCGAGGAGCATCGCCTCCATGCGGGCGGAGCCGATCTGCCGGGTGTTGCCCAGGGCGCCGTTGACCAGGTCCACGGCGCCGTTCGCGTCGGCGGTGCTGTAGCGCATGATGGCCCAGAACGCCAGGGTGTTGGCGGTGACGACGGGGTCGCCGGATGAGGCGGCCGCCCGGAGCGCGACGAGGTAGTGCTCCTCGGCGAGTGCGTGCTGGCCGGAGTCGTAGGCCGTCCAGGCGCAGATCCGGGCGGCTTCGGCGGCTGCCGCGTACAGGCGCCGGCCGGTGGCCTCGGTGTAGGAGGCGGTCTTGAGCTGCTTGGTGATCAGGGCGAGTTGGGCGCGCGCGGAGGCGTGGACCTGACCGGAGCCGAACTGGTCGTCCTGGCGTCGCAGGATGGCCAGGGACTGCTCGAAGAGCGCGGGCACGCTCGCGCCGATCCTGGAGCCGGTGGTGCGGGCGGGTGCGAGCGGGGCGGTGGCGGCTTGGGCCAGGACGGGCGCCAGTCCCGCGACGATGACGAATCCTCGGCGGTCCATTCCTTGGCGGTCCATCAGTCCTCCTACGGCGGCGGCGTGGTCGAGCAGCTCGATCGCGGCCTGGGGGGTCCACCTGGCATGCAGCAGGTCTCGTGGGCCCATGCAGGCCAGCGAGAGCCATGCCGGCCACGGGCGGTCGGCGACCTCGCTCTGGGGGATGTTGTGCAGGACCGCCATCGCTTTCTGCGCACTGGGCTCGGGTGTGGTTCCGTGCCGGGTCCAGCGGGTGATGCGCTTGCGGTCCGGCGGGATGGCTCCGTAGCCGAGTCGTTCGTGGACGGTGCTCAGGCGCGCGAGGTACTGGGTCGCGGTCCAGTTGTTCTGATGGAGCAGGTAGGTCAAGGGGTGCTGGTCGATCTCCAAGCCCGCCACCTCCGGTTGCCCGTTCCGCTCATGATGCCCGGTCAGCTGCGGGTTGAGTATCTCCAGGCGCATGGGTGGTAACACGTGGGAACAGCCTGGGCACGGTTGGGCACCGCCGCGCTCTTCCGCGACCCGGCGGTCGGCGTGATGGTTGACCGTGCTGGACACGGCGGCCCTGGATCGGGCCCCGCTCGGCCGAGTCTCGCAGCAGCGCTGCCGGACTGAACCGTCGTCCGCCACTGCTGCGCCAACGCATCTCCGGCCCGGTATCGCCGGCGCGGGAGCCCGCACCACCCAGAGAGGTGACCGATGGCTCGACAACGCCTTCACCCCACCGCATCCCCGCCTCCGCCCGCGGCGGCAGCCCCGTCACGCGGTCCAGCTCGTGTTCTGGAGGGCGTGATGGTGACCGGGACCTACACCATCGGCAAGCGTGTGCGCTTCGAAGCGGCCCGGGAGCTCGATGGGGTGGACGCCAGCGACTCATTCACCGCGGAGGTCGTCCTGACAGCACGTGAGCTGACCAGGCCGGGCTTCGTCTGCGACTTCGGCGAGCTCGCCGGGCTCCAGGAGCACGTCGACGCGGTGCTTGACCACCGGGACCTCAACGCGGTGCTGGCCGATGCCAGCGACAAGGGCATCGCCGAGCACCTGCACGCCAGCGCGGAGGCGACCCTGCCCGGCGGCGCCCGCGAGCGGCTGAGCGAGGTGCGGATCCTCACCGGCCGACCCGTCTCGGTGGTCGAGCCGACGGCCGTCCGTTTCCGGGCCCGGCACTGGCTGTGTGGCCTTCCGGCCGGGCACAAGTGCGGCCGCCCGCACGGGCATGCCTACGTCGTCACCCTGCCGTTCGAACTGCGGGGCGACCAGATGCTCCCCATCCCCGGCCAGCTGCGCGCGTACCTGCTGGCCGGCTTCCACCAGCAGGTGCTGAACGAGGTGCTCGACGTGAACCCGACGTCGGAGCATCTTGCCGCGCACCTGGCCCGCTGGCTGACAGCGCGCGGCCTGGCGGATCCGGCGGGGCGCCCCTTCATCGTGCGCGTATCGGAGACGGAGAGCACCTGGGCCCAGTTCGCCCCGGACGCGGGGGCGTCTACGTGACGGGGCGGGGCCTGCTGCCCGTCGCGAGGACGGATGTGCTGCTCTGCGAGGTGTTCGGCCCGACCCTTCAGGGCGAGGGCCCCTCGGCCGGCCAGATCGCCTCGTTCCTGCGGACCGGGGACTGCAATCTCGCCTGTACCTCCTGCGACACCCCGTACTCGTGGGACTGGCAGCGCTTCTCGCGCGCCGAGCAGACGCGCCGAGTGCCCGCCGCGGATGTCGCCGCCGAACTGCTCCAGCACCCGACACGCCTGGTGGTCGTCACCGGGGGCGAGCCAATGCTGCAGCAGAGCCAGCTGGCGCCGGTGGCCGCCCGGCTCAAGAAGGCCGGGCGCCGCGTCGAGATCGAGACCAACGGCACCATCGCCCCAGCCGGCGGCCTGGACGAACACGTCGCCCTGTACGTGGTCTCCCCGAAGCTCGCCCACATGGGCGGCCCGGAGCACCGGCGGATCCACCCCGAGGTGCTGATCGCGTTCCAGGCCACCAGGCGCGCGGTGTTCAAGTTCGTCCTCGACAGCCCCGCGGACGCCGAGGAACTCGCCACCTTGCAGGACCAACTCGGCCTCGAACGGGTGTGGGTCATGCCCGAGGCCACCACCGCCGCTGCCGTCGTCGGCGGCATGCGGGCGCTGGCCGACGTCGCGATCGAGCGCGGCTGGAACGTCAGCTCCCGCCTTCACGTGCTGCTCTGGGAGGACGAACGTGGCCGCTGACCCGACGCCCCGGCAACTGACCTGGGACGACATCGACCGGCATGTCGACCGGATCGCCCGGGCCACGGGCGAGATCGGCACACCGCAGACCCTGGTGGCCGTCGTGCGCGGAGGCATGGCCCCGGCCGTGCTGCTGGCGCACCGGCTCGGCGTGCGGGACGTGCGGGCGCTGGAGGTGACCCACACCGTCGACGACAGCGCCAACACAGCGAAGACGGCCCGGCCGCAGGCCCGCAACACCGCCTCGCTGGGTGATCTGTCTGGCCTGGACGTCCTGGTGGTCGACGACGTCGCCGGCACCGGCGAGACGCTTGCGGCCGCCGTGCGCCTGGTCGAGCTGGCCGGCGCGGCCAGGGTTCGCAGTGCGGTGTGCGTGGTCAACGAGGCGAACTGGACCGGTGTGCTGGCGCCGAGCGAGGCGGTGACCGCCATCGGCGAGACGGTCTCGGGCTGGGTGGTCTTCCCGTGGGAGCGCGGGGCCTTCGAGGGCGAGTCGGCGGCGCCGCTGGCGGCCGGACCGAGGAAGGGATCTTCGTGAGTACGATCGCGTTCTGCCTGCTGTCCTACCGGCCCGATCACCCTTCGGGGATCGAGCGGTCCATCGCGGCCCTGGTGGAGGGTGTGCGCAGGCTCGGCCACACGCCGCTGATCCTGGCGGCCGGCCCCGGCCGCCAGGAGGACGTCAAGGAGCCTGGTCTGATCCGGCTGGAGACGATCACCCTGCCGCGCCCAAGTGCAGCGGGCCCGCCGTCTGCTGGGCCCGAGCCCGGTACAGGCCGGAGACGGAGACGCAGCGGACCGGCTCGCCCCAGCCGTCCGACGCGAACAGCTCGACGTGGTCGACCAACGGCGGGGTATCCCCGACCTCCTCCTCCGGCCTCACGCCCGCCGCCACCACCACGTCCCACAGCCCCTGCCCCGCGCCGCTGGGTGTGCGGGCCAGCACTTCCGCGTCCACCACTCCGGGCGTCCGCCGGACCACACCTCCACCAGTACGTCCCCCAGCCCGCCCGCAACCGTCCACGGCCCCTGCAGCGGGCAGCCGCGCACCGTCAGCAGCTCGCGCGGATACCGGACCGGCTCGACGAACCAGCCGTCCAGCCCCGCACACCGGCCCCACAGCGGTGCGTCTTCATCCTCTGCTCCGCCGACGAGCAGTGCCCGTATCGGGTGGGGGCGATTCCAGTAGGCCGGGTCGTCAGCGATCACCGCGGCAGTCTGTCACAGCGTCAGCAGCGCGGCGCTCGGCCGCCGCGGGTCACTCCTCGACAGTCGCCATGGTGTCGGCCTGGCAGGAGTGGTCCGCGTTGCAGCTCACCGCGGCGGCCGTGAACACCACTGAGCGAGAACGGCTGCGGGACCGCACAGGCCGCGAACAGCTTGAGCGACACGCCAGTGCCATAGATGCCACCGCGGCAGATCAGCTGAGCCTGGGACACCGCTGAACGCAACGACCTGGAACAGGCGAGAGAAGCAGTGCTAGGCATCCCAGTCCTGGTCCCTGCTCAGAGTTCGTAGGGGTAGAGAGCGATCCTCTCGCGCTCGATATGGAGCTCGACCCAGGTGCCAATGGAACCCGTCGGGCAGATCCGCGTGCTCGGTGTCGACGACTTCGCCCTGCGGAAGGGCGACTCGTACGCCACGATCCTGGTGGACCTGGAGACACGCCGCCCTCAGCGCTGATCTTGTGATGGCCCGGATGCCGACCTGGGCCGGCATCCGGTAGCTGAGCCGCGGCTCGTTGGCATGATGGGAAGTCAGGCGTAGTCAGCGGTGGGTTGGGCAAGTCCGGGGCCGCCCGTGTGCGGGGTCTGGACGTAGCCCTCGGGAGGCTTGGGAAGGATCTGCAGGCAGGCTGCGGAGCAGGCATTTACCAGGAGCGGCAAGATGTCGGTGGCAACTCGCAGCGAGATCCATGCCTGGTGGATCTTGGCTCCTTCCAGCGACTGGTCACACACGCTGCACCTGCGGAGTGCCGTAGTACCCCATTCTGCGGGGTCGACGTCGTCGAGGCTGAGGTCTGCGGTCTCCACGCCGCCAGGTTGGAGCGGGGGGAACGGTGGGCGGAACTTCTCGTTGCCGTACAGAGCGCGTGTGCTCACAGTGCTGCGTTTCAGGCTCGGGCACCTGGTCAGCTCGTACGGGAACCAGTGCAGCCGGCAGGAGGTGTACGGGGTGAACTCCTGCAGGCTGCTCATGGCGCCGATCTCCGGAGGGATCCGAACCAGGTTGCTGCCGTAGAGGATGAACTGCTTGACGGCGGTGAGCTTCGCGATGCTGGGCGGCAGGGTGACGATCTGGCGTCGTTCTCGGGGGCTCATCTCCACCAACGGCCGAAACACCTCCCGTCCGTCGGCGGCGGCTTCCTCGATCAGCGCCAGGAGGTGCTGCCAGGCCGCCGAAGATGTGTCCTGACGCTCACTGTGGAAGTGCACCCGTCGCCGGTTGCTCACCTGGCCCTGGTCGAAGCACGTGCAGACGTCCCGGTAGGACTCGCTGCTGCCCGGGACCGAATTCGCCGTGTTGCCCCACCGATTGGTGTGCGGTGCCGGCTCTGCTTCATTCGCCATGGCACCAAAGATACGAAGACGCGGGCGAGACGGATCAGTGGGGCCTGCGGCTTGGCCCGATCACAAGATCAGCGCCAGAGCCGACTTTCTGGATCCGTTCGTCGCGCCGGGGGCCGGGGTCGGTGAACCGGTCCTTGAGGTACGCGAACTCGTCCGGGCCGGTGCAGTCCTCAACTGGGCGTCTGTCGGCGCCGTCCACGCACCTTGCGCGAGCGGCGAGGCCCGGTCCGGGGAAGCGGCACTCAACGGTGGCAGTGCGCCGCCACTAGGCCTCGGCGAGGGCGTTGTGCCACGAGCCGGGCCCGGGCTCCACCCCGGCCATGACCATGTGCCGCCGTCCAGGGCCGATTCGGAGTTCGAGGCCTTCGTGTGTGCTCCCGCAGGCGGCGGTGGGCACGCGCGGGCCGAGAACCGTGCTCCTCAGGTGCCCGCCCGGACCGCCGAGCAATGCGGCCGGGGCGCGCCGTTAGATCGCCCCGGCGGCGGGTGTCAATACAACGGCCGGATCTTCATGCGTTCGGGTGCTTCCTCCCTGGAGGAGTAAAACAGTCGGGCACGATGTCGCCATGTCCGAGATGTTCACCGCACTTTGCTGCACCGGCTGCGGCCGTGGCTACGGCACCGCCGCCGATCGCGACCAGTGGCACAGCACGGTCCAGAGGGGCCTGCAAAGTTCGGTGACCTGCCCCGACTGCCGCGCTGCCGGTCCGCTCATCGAAGGGGTGGTCAGCGGAGCGATCCGTTCCCCGCCGGGTCCTGCCGCCCCCGGCGCCAACGCCGCCCGCATCACCGGAACCGGCGAGTGGTACCTCGTGGAGTCCGGCATCGATCCGATCGTGCGGAACGACCCGGCCACCCACCTCGCAATCCGCATCGTCGACAGCGTTTTGCGGCTCGCGGTGGCCCCGCACAGCGACGCGGCCCTCGTCTCCATCTTCGCCCCGGGCACATGCGCCGAGATCGCCACCGCCGCACTGGCCGACGAGGGTGCGAAGGCGACCGGCCGCCGGGTGATCGTGCAGGCGTCGCCCGACTTGCCGCCCGAGGTGGTGATCCTGGCGGCCGATCACGCATCACTTCAGGACGGTGAGGACCGTGGTGAGCTGGTCCTCCTCTTCCATCCCGACATCTCACCCGGCCTGCTCCGGGCCTTCGCTCCCCACATCACTGACAGGATGCGACGTCAGCGTGCCGCGTCGGCGCATGGTGACTGGTCAGCTGGGTTGCTGGCCCGGCTGGTGTCGGACGACGTCGTTCCGTGGATCACCGCGTCGTGGATGTCCAGCCTTCTGGCCCGGCCGGGGGCCCTGCCCCCCGGGACGGACCTGGCGCAGTTGGACAGGAGGGTGCTGCGCTCGCTGCAGGCGTCGAACACCACGCCCGCCGACCTGGTGGTCACGGCGTGCAGCTCCTACGGGCTGTCGAAGGCGGTGTCGTTCGCCTGGAAGGTCCTCGCCGCCGACCTCGGGATCGCGTGGACGGCTCTGGAAGTCGCCGCGTGGGCGTGTGGCATGCAGGTGGCCCGTCGTAGCGCGTGTGCCGGACCGGGCGTGGAGGTCTGCCAGTTGGCGCTCCGTGGTCAGGGCCGCAGTGTGCTCGGTCCAGTCGGCGTTGCCGGCAGTGCCGGTGAGGCGCTCCATCGCGCGGCGCTGACGCTGCTGGAGACTCTCGCGGAGAGCGAGCCGACGAGTGAGGTGCTCGCGCCTGAAAGCTGGGCCGGTGTGCGCGGCCTGGTGGCGTGGGTGGACGAGACCCGGATCGATTCGGTGGTGTCTGCCCTGGTCGCGCAGACGCAGCTGACGCCACCTGCCGAAGGCAAGAGCGGCGGGAAGCGCAGGCAGGCGAAGGGCTGGCACGGCGAAGGGGCCTCGTCCACTGATGCGGCGCGGTTCGCGGAGGACTTCGCCGCGGAACTGGTGCACCAGCAACGTCTGCTGGAGGTGGGTCGGCAGGCTCAGGGCGACACCGAGCGGTGGATCGAGCAGTGGCGGGAGCGGATCGGCAAGCTTGCCGAGGACGTGGAGCGGACCGAGGCCGAGATCCTCGCCGCCGGCGCGGAGTGGGACGCCGCGGCACTGCGGGGCATCGACTTCCCTGACCGGCAGGACTTCCAGTGGGCAGAGCTGCAGCAGCGCGTCCGCGCTGGCGGGGCCGAGCTGAACGGGACGGCCCACCGGGTGGGCGAGGCGGATGGGCAGGCGCTGTGGGTCGGGCGGATCCGCCCGGAGACCGGGGGTGCCGGCGAGTTGCTGGTGGAGGGGCCGGTGCAGTTGTCGCAGGATGCGGCATTGAACGCTGCGGCGGTGTGTGCGGCCGTGGAGCTGGGTGTGGAGGTCGGGGAGGTCGCGGACCTGCTGCGGGTGTGGCACCTGGTGCCGCCGCCGCGGTCGCTGCCGTTGGTGGCGGAACTCGCCCGGGCCGGGGTGTTGCGCGGGTGGGAGACGGCCATCGAGGGAGAAGGACCGTTCACCGTGACGATGTCCGCCGACGCGCACGGCGGACCGGTGCGTGTGCGGGCTTCGGGTGATACCGAGGAGGACGGGGTGGAGAGTTGCGCGCGGGCCCTGCTGGCAGTGCTGTCCGGCGAGCGCGGCTTCGGCCCACTGGAGTGGACGGCGCAGGCCGCTGAACGATGGCTGCGGGATGCGGGCGCCGAACCGTGGCTCGGTGGGTGCAAGCGCCGCACGACCAGGCCCACAGGTGGCGGGCGGCAGGTGCGGCTGCGGGCGCGGGTCGACGGGTATGACGTCTGGGCTTCGACGGTCGCCGAGGTCGAGCCGATCGCCGAACTGGCGACGCGGTGGCTGCTGGTGCAGAAGTTCACCCGGCTGGCACCGCCGGCCGCGCTGGAACTGGAAGCGGCACGCGCACGGCACGCCGCGGACGCCCTGCGCGAGGCGGGCGTCCTCGGTGAGGTCGAGTTCGCGGACCGCCCGGACGGCGGCAACGCGGTCGTGGCCCGGGCGGCCTTCGCAGGCGGGCAGTTGTGGGCGGCGGGCCCCGACCGAGACCGGGCGTGCGCGGACCTGCTGGCCGCGGTGCGCTGCCGCCTGCTCGCACCCGGGACAGCCGACAGGTCCGGCGTCGGTGCGCCCGCGCCGGGCTGGGCCGCTCTCTTCGAGGTGGACCCCGACGACGACGGTGACGAACTGGAGGCCGGTGAGCGGCTGCTGGCCGCGGTGCGCTCCGGTGCGCGCCTGTGCGTGGTCGGAGTGGACGGCCCGGAGCCCGGCTTCGTGGCTGTCGACCAGGCCACGGCCCGCAAGGCGAAACCCGGCCGGGACAGCGAGGGCTTTCGGGTGTGGTCGGAGCGCGGCGCCCTGCTCGTGCCGGGGCCGCCGGTGCCGGTCGTCGACGCGGCCCGGCACCTGCTGGCCGCCGACCCCGAGCCCGGATGGGACGCCTCGGCCGCGGCCTGGCGCGAGATCCTGCGCTACGGCTGCCAGGTGGTGGCCGCAGGCCACGTCCGCCCCGGCATCCGGACCGACGGCACCGCCCTGTGGCGCCCCGGCCCGCTCGACGACCAGCAGCAGGCACTGCTGGAGCAGTTGGCGGCCGGCCTGCCGCCGTGGGGGCACAGCGCGGCCCTGCCCGGCCGGCGCGAGACGATGCTGTCCGCCCACGCGGCGGCCCATCTCGTACTGGCCGAGCTCACCAACGCCCTCGCCCGAGGCCCGGGCGTCGCGGCGATCTGGGGCCACAACCCGCTCACCGCCCGCACCGGCCAACCGGTGCGCGCCGACGCCGCCCAGTGGCTCGACGCGCTGGAAGAGCTCGCCGACCCCACCCCGCCGCCCGGCGTCGTCATCCAGGTGATGCCGCCCCCACGGGCCACCGCCCCAGCGCACACCCTGCAGGTCACCATCCGCCTGCGCCCCGCCGAGCACGGCACCACCCTGGTGACGCTGCCCGACCTGACCGAGCGCCACGGCCCCCAGCACCCCGCCGTGCTGCGCGCCCGCCGGGCTCTGCGCAAGGCCGCCGCACTGTGGCCCCCACTGGCCGGCGCCGACGACGGCGACCGGGTCAGGGTCCGCCCGGGCGAGGCCGCGCTCCTACTCGGCCACCTGGGACGCGTACTGCGCCACGCCGGGGTCCAGGTGGTATGGCCCGAGCAGTGGGCTGCCCGCCTGCGGGCGACCGTCGTCGCCTCCGGGCCGCCCGGCGCGGGCCTGGCACTCGACCAGCTCGTGGACTATCGCTGGCAGCTGCGCCTCGACGGCACCCCGCTGAGTACCGAGGAGAGCGAACGCATCGCCGCGGCGGCCGGCGCCCTGTTGTGGCTGCGCAACCGCTGGGTCCTGGTGGACGAGATCACCGCCGAGCGCGCCCGCGGCCGCCGGCTGCGCCGCGGTGTGCCGGCGGGTGAGGCGCTGCAGGCGGTACTCCTCGGGTCGGTGGAGCTGGAGGACGGCGAGCATGCGGACGTGGTCGCCGACGGCGGCCTCGCGGACCTCGCCGGCCTGCTGACCGGCGCCTCCCACACCCCGGTCGAACCGCCGCCGGGCCTGGCCGGCACGCTGTGGCCCTATCAGAGGACCGGCTTTGCCTGGCTGGCGGGGGTGACCTCGAACTTCGGGGCGGTCCTCGCCGACGAGATGGGCCTGGGCAAGACGATCCAGGCGATCGCGTTGATCTTGCACCGGATCCACTCCGGGCAGTCGAAGGGGCTGCCGGTGCTGGTCGTGGCGCCAGCCTCGATGGTGCTGACCTGGGTCCGCCGCCTCGCGGAGTTCGCCCCCACCGTACCGGTGCGCGGCTACCACGGGCCGCACCGCTCCCTGGAGCACCTGGCCGCCGACGAGGTCGTCGTGACCAGCTACAGCACCCTGGTGGAGGACCGCGCCCTCCTGGCCGGCCAGGCATACTCCGCGGTGGTCGCCGACGAAGCGCAGTTCATCAAGAACGCCTCCTCCCAGCGGTCCCAGGCACTCACCGCCGTGCCGGCCCTGACCCGCCTCGCCCTGACCGGCACCCCCGTGGAGAACCGGCTCAAGGACCTGGCGGCGCTGCTGAACTGGGCCAACCCCCACCTGTTCGCCCAGGCCGCGTTCATGCGGGCCTTCGGCAGCCTCGAGAAGAACCCCGACCCGCAGACCCAGCGCGCGTTGAACCGGGTCGTGGGCACGGTGATGCTGCGCCGGCGCAAGGGCGACCCCGAAGTGGCCCTCGACCTGCCGGAGAAGATCACCTCCCGCCACGTCCTCGCCCTGACGCCCACCCAGGTCGGCCTCTACACCCGCGCCACCAGGATCGCGACGGAGGTGATCCGTACCGCGGCGGGCCGCGAGCGCTCGGCGGCGGTGCTGCGGCTCATCACCCAGCTGCGGCAGATCTCCAACAGCCCCCTGCACCTGAGGATCGGCTCCGCGACGTCGGACCGCCTCGCCACCGGCCTGGCCGGCTACGACCCTGCCCGCGCCAGCAAGGAAGCCTGCAAGTTCGCGGCCCTGGACGATCTTGTACCCACGGTCCTCGACAGCGACCCCGAATCGGCGGTGGTGATCTTTACCGAGTTCGCCACCATGGCGATGGTGTTGCAACGGCACGCCGCCGCATGGGGCTGCCGGCCGCTGCTGTACCTGGGCTCGATGACATCCGGCCAGCGCGACGCCGTCCTGGCCAAGTTCAGCGGGCGGCGCAGCAGGCTGCTGATCGCCACCTACGGCTCGGGCGGCACCGGCCTGGACCTCACCACCGCCAACCACGCGGTCCTCGCGGACACGCAGTTCAACCCCGCCCGGGTCAACCAGGCTGTGGACCGGCTCCACCGTCCCGGCCAGAAGCACACCGTCCACGTCCACCACCTGCAGGCAGCCGGAACCATCGAGGAGAAGATCGAGCGGCTCCTCGCCCGCAAGAGCGGCTTACTCGACGCTCTCAGTCCCGTCAGCGCCTTCGACCCGACGCTGCTCAGCAACGACGAACTGTTCGAGCTCATCGCCCTGGGGGCCGCCGCGTGACCTCGCCCGTGAACCCCGTTCCCCGCCCGCGGACACCCGCCCGGCAGCCGGGGGACGCCGAGCCTGCCGCCGTGACGACGTACACGACAGCGCTCCAGCGCTGGGGGGAACCACGTAGCAGCGACCCACAACCACCGGTGACCAGCCCGGTCTCCGGCCACCGGTTCCTCCAGGAGGACCTGCCCCAACCGCCCGCCGGCCTCCCCTCCCAGGGCGACCTCCTGGAAATCGTCCACGCTGCGGCAGACCGTGCCCAGGCCCTGCTCGACGCCAAACCCCTGCCCATCACCCCGGTCGACCACGCCGTCCGCATCGCCGCCCTCCGCCCGGGCACGCCACTCGAACCTGCCCACCGCCTCCACCTCGACATCGGCCACTGGCGCGAGCTGCTCACCACCTACCGCGAAACGACGGCGAACTCCACCGACTCGTGACAAGCCAGCACGACCACGCCCTGCTTTCTCCGCGGTCCACGTCGGCTGCGGCCTCCGTCCTCGTCGGGTCTTGGCGGTCGGGAAGCTTCCCGGCCGGGTGCCGCCGCGGCAGCCATCGCGTTAACAGGCCCCTGCTGCCAAGGCGTCGTCGGTGGCCAGGCATCGGTCCGGCCGTCGTGGACCGGTCCGAGCGGACCTGCCGTCGCGATCAGACCGGCCCTCGAAGTTCCAGGAATGCAGTGCCGAACGTCACCCTGGGGACCTGACGGTGGATGTGGAGCTCCGCTCCCTGGATACCGATGACGGGGTGGGTGAACGCTCGGGCAAGGTCTGGACGGTAGGGGTAGCCGTTCCAGCGCAGCACCCACATGTCGCCGCGGCCGGACAACTGCCGTTCAACGGGGCCATGGTCGGCTGCCGCACCCCAGCCGTTGGCCCGGCCGAACGGGTCTCGGGTCCAGCTCGTTGCCCATCTTTCGGTGTGGTCCTCAAGGTTGTACCGGCAGGTGAGGCCAGCCAGCAGGACTGCGGCGTCGGGGGAAACGGGGGGTGAGCCGTCCAGCCGTGCTCGCTCGTCGGCGGTGAGTTCGTCGGCGGTCCCGTGCGGATCCTGTCGGCGATCCGCCTCGGGTCGGGGTGGCTTCGGTCCGCCAGGGCGTCCGGTGACGACCAGCCGTGCACCGGTGGGCTGGTGCTGGAGGTGGAACGTCGAAGAGTGGTTCCCTGGCGATGCCGCGACGAGCAGAAGGCCTGGGGCGCGTCCGGGGCCGTCGCCGAGGGTGCCGGGGATGAGTGCTGCCACAACGTCCGCCGGCGACCGCTGCGCGACGATCACCAGCTCGTTCCAGCGCGGTGAAATCACCGCATCGTGTGCGCCGAGGTTGCTGACAGGGCGCGCGGGTGCCTCGCCTGGGGCCGGTGCGCGGTTGAAGAGGCTGAGCGCGAGCAGGGCCCGGAACTCGCGCTGGGCTGGGGAGCACGCGTCGAGGCCGATCGTGTTCTTGCGGCCGATTCCCGCGAGTGCGACCTCGAGGGTCTCCCCGGTGAAGTCCTTTCGGACGTGCGCGGCACGAAGCCGTGCGGAGCTGCGGTTCCCCGCGGTTCCTGCGGAGGGCATGGCGAGGTCTCTCCTGTCGTGTGGATGGTGGTCCTCGAGATGGTGTGCCGAGGCTGGCTCACGCCGGGCCGGGTGCCGCGCACCCTCGCGGTGAGTGTGGGCGCACCATCATTCGCGGGTCGGGTGCCTGCGTCGACCATCGGCGGTTTCACCGGCCCGGGCGCGTGCCCGGGCCGGTCCGGGTGCGTGGCTATGCGCCGTGGCGGCGGTGCCTGGCGAGGGCCTGGGTGAGGGTGCGGGCGAGGTTGGCGATGCCGTCTGCCGACCGGACGCTACCGGGTGCGTCGAAGAGCGCGGACATCAGGGCGTCGGACTGGGGGACGACGGCCGTGCCCGCGAGCCCGCGTGTGCGCAGGGCCTCGGACACCGCACTGACGCGCTGCGGTGCCAGGGACTTCGGTGCGGCGTTGACGGCCAGTACCGTCACCGCGTGCGGGCTGCTGCGGTGTCGCAGTTCCTGTTCCACGAGCGCAGCTGTCTCTTCCGGCTCGCGGTCGACGGGGACGAGGTGGACCCGGTCGTCGTAGTTGCCGATCGAGTCCAGCGGTGAAGCCGCACCGCTGGTCCATGCCTCGGCGGCGTCCTGCCACAGCGGTCCCCACGCACTGTCGGCGACGGGAGCGATGGCCGCGGCGAACTCCTCCATCAGAGGCTGGAGTTCCACCGCGTCGAGCTCATCGGCGGCCAGGTCGGCGAGGTTGCGTTCCCGGTTGCGCGGCGCCCACACCCTGCGGACCCGCTCCCACAGAACGGGATGGCGTCGGGCGCCGTCGGCGTCGATCTGCTCCATGAACTCCGCCCGCCACGCATCGAGAGGCCCTTCGTCCTCCTCGGGCATCGGTGCGCCGCTCTTCAGGGCCTGATCGGCCGACCACCAGGCGTCGTTGGATCCGTCGTCCATGCCACGGCGCCACACCGCTGCCGCGCCCGGGCCGGGTGAGGAACCGAACGATCCTGCGGTCCCGGCAGCCGGACCCGACAACACCGGGTAGGGGTCCAGGCGCCGGTCGGCGTACTCGGCGAAGCGCAGGTCCAGGACGAGCAGCAACGTGGTGAAGGCGTCCCTGGAGGCTGCGGCCCTGAGGTCGGCGAAGACCGTGAAGGTCGACTCCAGCCAGCGGTGGATGACCGCCGACCGGAACAGGTCGTTCATGTCGGCCAGGTCGTTGCCCCACCTGCGGGTGGCCTCGTCGGCGATGGTCGGCAGGAACTCCTCGATCATGTGGTGCAGTTCGGCGGCCGACGGCTGGCGGGGCTGGAGGTGCTCCAGGTTCCGGCGCCGGTTCCGGTCCGCCCACTGCCTCGCTACGAGCGGCCACAGCGCGGGATGCCGCTCGTGCCCGTCGGCGTCGATGAACGCGAGGAACTGCGCCCGCCACTCGTCCAGGGGCTGCTGGTCCTCCGCCGGCAGGCGCTCCTCGCCCCGGTTGTAGTCGAGCTCGTAGTCCATGGCCCAGAAGCCGTCGACGTCCGCCGGTACGGCCCGGTCGTACACGTTGGCCTCACCGCGGCGCGCACGGCCGTTCACGTACGCAGTGAAGCTGTCGTCGAGGTAGGCGAGGAGGTCGCGCAGCTCGCGCTCGCCGGGCTCCACCAGGCCGTCGGCGGCGTCGCGGTAGTGGGTGAACTGCTCGTCGAACCATTCCAGGACCCGGATGAGGCGGGGCCTCTGGTCGTCGACGAGGTGGCCCTGCCAGTGCTCGTCTCGGTAGCGGGAGACGGCGACCTCGGCGTCCACCGCCACGGTCCCGGGCCGGTAGTCGAACTGGGTGTCCAGGAGCACGACGTCGGCCTGCTTCCGGGCCTGCTCCACCAGAACAGTGTCGCCGCGCTCATCCCAGAAGGCCACCGCCACCATGCCCCGCTCCGGGCCCTGGGTCTGGCTGTCTGCCGGCCACGGTGTGACGCCTCGGCGCTGCAGCGCCTGGCAAGCGAACTCGTCGGCACTCAGAAGCAGCACGCTGGAACCGACCCGGGCCAGTTCCTCGGCGAGAGCGAACGCGATGGTGGAACGGCCTTCGCCTCCACGCCAGCTGGTCACGGCGACGGTCGCCTTCACACGGACGGGGACGGCCGGTCCGTGGGGGCGGGCGGCAATCCGGTCCGCTGGCACCTCGGTCTCGGCCGCGGACGGCGCCCGCACACTCCAGTCCGGCATCCGCTCCAGGAACAGGCCGATCCGGCGCAACGCGGTGCTCCACTGCGGCGCCTCGTCCGCGAGCTCGTTTCGAGTCTGTCGCCAGGCGACCTGTTCGCCTTCGTCGGGGGTTGCGTCGAGCAGCCTGGCGCCGAGGCCGTCGAGGAGCGCGCGGGCGGCGCGGTAATCGCCCTGCGTGGCGCGGATGAGCACTCGCCCGGGGCCGTCGGCGCGCAGGGTGAGATGTTTACCGGGGCCGTCGGTGGCGCGCAGGGTCGGGATTCCGGTGCGTGTGTCCACACCCGCCTGCTCGGACACACCGCCCTCGACCGCCCTGCCCTCGACCCACGGGCCGACACCGGCCACCAGGCCGTGCGCGACCTCGCCCGCGACGGCTGGCGGATCTACTGGATGTGGCCCCAGCCGAACCTGCCGGAGAAGATCACCTCACGGCACGTGCTCGGGCCAGGTGGAACTGGCCGCCGCACGGTCCTGGTCGTCCCAGGCGGCGTGCACGACCCGGTGGACGCGGGCGTCGGCATCGAGGCTGAAGAACGAGGCCTCCGCGGGGTCCGGTGGCCAGGTGTCGGTGTGCGCGGTGAAGTAGTCCACCGCCCCGGCGTCGACCCGGCCCGGTGCAGGGTGGTAGGTGCGGGTGAGGCGGATCGGGGTGACACCCAGCGCCAGCGAGGTGTGGGCGGGCCGGGTGAACACGACGGCGTCCACCAGCGCGTCGTGCGCCGCTTGTTCGGGTTTGTGGCCGACCGTGCTGCGGCATCTCAGCGGACGCCGGTCACACGGTCACCCCGGGTGCTGCCGAGGCCCCGATCGGACCGTCATGTCGCCCTGACCCGCTTGGGTCTCGATCCCCCTACGGGGTTTCCGCGTTCCTACCTCACCGCCGTGTTCGCCCGGTCCTCCCAGAGGCGTTCGTACGCCTCGTGGCAGGACCAGTACGTCCAGCCGGTGACCCTCAGGCAGGCGGGCAGGAGGCCGACGGCCTCGTCCCAGTCGTGGACGACCGCGCCGTCCGGGGTGCCGTCGTCAGGGACGTACGCGACCTCGAACTGGGCGTGGCCGTGCACCTTCGGTGCGGTGCCGGTGAGGGCCCAGCGGCGGCGCAGGGTCCGGCCGTCCGGCCCCTCCTTCGTGGGTGATTCGGGCAGGAGACCGAAGTACCCCAGCGTCGGGTCGGTGAGAGCGGAGTGGTCGATGGCCGTGCTGGAATTCTCCTGCCTCGGGCGGGGCTACGTCCCCGGATCGGCTGGTGACAGGACGCAACGCGGCTCGGGCGCGCTGGTTGGTGCGCCCCCGAGCCACGCCGAACATCGAGCTCGGCAGCTCCAACGATGCTGACCGCGTTGCTGATGAGAGCTCCGGGTACTGCACGGCAATCAAGCGGTGACGCCGTCCTCGGACAGGTTCCACCTGACCGAGCAGCAGATCGCACCATCGGTGCACTGGTGGCTGTGTCAGTGCCCCGTGCCACCGTGCCACCCATGATCAACAATCTTGAGGGCCTCGACCGCGTCGACTGGTCGTCCATGGGCCACGCCTACGGTCCGGCCGACGACGTCCCGTTGTGGCTGGAGCAGATGGCCTCGCCCGACCCCGACGTCCGGGAGGGCGCCTTCAGCAGCTTCTACGGCTCGGCCCACCACCAGGGCGACGTCTACTCGTGCACGGCGGCGAGCCTGCCGTTCCTGTTCGCGCTCGCCGACGATCCGCAGACGCCCGACCGCGCGGCCGTCATCCGCCTCGTGCTCAGCATCGGCAGCGCGGCGCTGGACTGCGACCCCGACGGCGTCTACTACAGCCCGTCCGGCCACGCGTCGACGCCCCATGCGGAGGTCGTGCCTCAGCTGCGAGAGCGCGCCGAGGACTTCGTCCGCCACGCGGCGGACCCGGACCCGCAGGTGCGGCGGGCCGCCGTCCCGGCCCTGGGACTGTTCCTCGACGACGCCGACCGCGCGTTCGCCCTGCTGCGCGACCGGCTGGCGGCCGAGAGCGGCACCGCGGAGCGGCTGCTGCTCATCAAGGCGTCCGCGACACTGGCCCAGCGGCTGCCGGCCGCGTTCGGCCCGGTGACGACCTGGCTCACCGCCCTGGCGGGCGACCCAGCGCTGGACCCCGACATCCGACTCGCCGCCCTCGTCCACCAAGCAGCCAGCACACCGGAGTCAATCGGCGCCGGCCTCGTCCCGACAGCGACCGGCCTGCTCCAGCAGCTCACCCCCGAACCGGCACCGGAACCCGAGCCCGAGGACAAGGCCCGGCCGGCGCACTGCGGTCCCTGCGCCTGCGCGGACAACCCCACCACGCCGGCACCGGAGCACACCGTCCCCCCGCAGATCGCCGCCGCCTTCGCCGACCTCGACCGCCATGGCCGCGTCCACGCCCCCACCACCGAACTGCTGACCACCCTCCACCGGATCCTGGACGCGCGCCTGTCCGAACGCACCGCACTGCTCACCGCCCAACTCCGCAGCCCCGATGCAGCCACCCGCCACGACGCCATCGCCATGACCTGGGACCTGATCAGCTCCTGGCGCGGCGACCACACCGGCCTCGTCCTCCTGCTCGCCGACTGCCTGCTCCCCAACGACCCGTACACCGCCGCCGAAGCCGCCGAAACCCTCGGCAAACTCCCCGCCGCCCTCGCCGAACCCGCACGCGAAGCCCTCGCCACCCTCGCCGAAACACACCGCACCACCCACGGCCAGAACGTCTGGGACACACCGCACCCGCTGCTGCGCCGCGCCCACCAGGAGGCGGTCACGGCACTGGCCCGCCTCGGCGACGAGCGGGCCCTGCCCGGCCTGCTGACGGCGCTCGACACCGGCACCGATGCCTGGCGCGCGGTGCAGGCCGCCGGCCACTTGCCCCAGGCCGCCGGGAAACTCCTGCCGAGGCTGACCCGGCGTCTGGCCGAGGCGGACTTCTCCCAGGACTGGTACCGGTCGGACGTCAGAGCGCTGGTCGCTGCCCTTCGCCGGCTCGGCGACCCGGCGGCCGTACCCGTGCTCACCGCGGCCGTCACCGCCTCCGTCGAGCAGGAGCAGTGGCACACCGCCGCCGTGGCCCTCCTCGCGCTCAGCTCCATCGGCAGCGCCGCCGCAACCGCGCTGGAGACGGTCCGGACGCTCACCGACACCGACGACCCGAACCTGCGCTTCGCGGCCGCCAAGGCCCTGTGGCACATCGAGAGCGACCCCGCCGAGGCCGTGCCGCTGCTGACCGCCCTGCTCGACACCGGCAAGGACAGCGACGCCGCCGACGTCCTCGGCCGGATCGGAGCGCCGGCAGCCGACGCACTGCCCCGCCTGCGGCAAATGCTCCAAGCCGGCCATGTGCTGACCCGCACGCACGCCGCCGCCGCGATCTACGACATCGGCGGCCCGGCCGAGGCCGAGGCCGTCCTGCCCGTACTGCTGGATGGGTGGGAGAAGAACGACTCGACGGGCAACCACGTACTGGAGTGCCTGCAGCGGATGGGCCCCGCTGCCGCGCCCGCCCTTCCCCGGATCCGCCTGGAACTTGCCCTGGCCCGCCGCAGTGGAGGCTTCTTCAAGAGCGTCGAAGACGACGAGGCACTGCAGCGCGCCGGCCGGGCCGTCATCAAGCACTTGACCTGAACGGATGAGGTGGCGGCGGTGCACCACGGTCTAGGGCTGGGGGAAGGCGTTCGGTTCGACGTCGGTGGTCTTGGCGTTGCCGTCGGCTGTCTGCTGGAGGGTGATGGTCCAGGAGGTCGCGGTCCGGCCGGTCTCGAACGCCAATGTGTCGTCGAACTTGCTGTACTCGCAGTCCAGGGTGAAGCCCTTGGCCTCGGTGTCCCAGTCGGATCCGTAGGAGACGTACACCTCGTACGTCCCGTCCTCCACGCCCTCGATGTCGGCCTTCTGCCCCTTGGCGGCGAACACCGAGTGCACGGCCTTGCGCATGCGATGGCCCGGCGCTGCGCGGCCTCGACGGTCTGTGTCGACAGGCTTCGGGTGTCGACCAGGCCCTGGGCACGGGCGGTGGCCAGGATATAGGCGGGGTCAGGGGGTTCCATGGTGTTCCTTGTGCCCGCGGCGGTGCAGGTGTTCTGGTGCCTTGGCATCCTGCCGGTTCAGGTAGACGGGGTGGAGGTAGGTGACCCAACCGATGCGGTCAACGATCAGGTTGATGCCGATCTCCAGGCGGTACGGCGCGTACGGGTCTGCGTCGAGCCCGATCAGGTCTGCGAGCAGGCGGGCGGCGGCCGGCCAGCGGGACCGTTGCAGTTCGGCGGTGAGATCCGCGCGGTCGCCTTCCACGAGGACACGTTCGGCCAGGTGGTCCTGACGGCTGCGTTCGCGGACCCGGGCCTCGCCGATCCGCTGTACGGGGTCGCGCTCCGGCGGAACCTGCGGCATGGTCGGGCGGCGCCGAAGCCGGGTGTAGGGAGCGAACTCCTCGACCGCCTTCATCAGCATGCCCGCATCGATCCACACGGTCGGCGGATCCGCCACAAGATCGGCACCGAACTGACCGAGCAGGGCCAGCGGGGCGTGCCGGGCGGCCTCAAGGTATTCCTCCGCGCTGAGCACGGCAAAGTCGAGGGTTCGTCCACCTTGTTCGACGATCCGCTGGATGGCAGCTGCCAGCGCCCGCTGGTAGCGCTGCTCGGCGTTCAGCAGCGCTACTGCCTGGTAGTCGAGGGCGTGATCGTTCGGGAAGTGATCGGAGACTTCCTTGTTGAGGAACTCCACCTTCTCGGTCAGGCCCGGGAAGTTGTGCTCCCGCTGCTCCTCGGCCAGTTCTCGGATGCTGGCGACGGCAACCAGCCGCTCCAGGTGAATCGCGTAGAGGCTCAACATCTGTCGGCAGTAGTCCAGGCCAGCCTCGATGGCGGCCCGGTCACGGGAGCGCTGCTTGATCAAGGATCTGGTCTCGTCGAGCAGCGCCGCCAGTTCGTCGATGCCTCGGTGTCGGCGCAACCGCTCATGGACCAGAATGGCCGGCCCAACGGCGGGGTGCAGCGCGTAGCGCTGTTGGTGCTTCTTGGCGAGGTAGGGCTGGATCGCCCCGTAGTGCTCGAAGACCACCCACCGAGCGCCAAAGAAGCCTTCGCCGTACTGGGGTGAGCGCTGCTCGCTGATCAACGTCCAGACGTCACTCCTGGTCGGCCCCCCGGACACCTCGCTGTCCGCGAAGGCGGCGACGATGTCACGGGCGACAGCGAGAGCGTCCGGCCCCTCCAGGAGTGCTTCCTTGAACTTGGCGACTACCGCGCTGAACGCACGTACGTTCAGAGCCTGCTGGCGCGGACTGAGGCTGCCTGGCAGTTCGTCTGGCCCGGGAGGCGGCTTGCCTCTCGGTGGATCAGTATTCACATCCGGCACTTCCGAGAGTCCAGCGCGAACGAGTCCATTGTCCGCTTAAGCCACTTTCACGACAAGTGGCCCTATTCATCCTTTGTGGCCATATCCTGAGCCCGAATTGAACGGTTCCCGCGACTACAACCTTGCTGTGCGATCAACACGGAGAAGTCAACCGAGTCGGCCCGAGATCGGCGCGGTGCAAGGTCACCATGAGCGGCACCGAGGCGTCCACGGCTCCCGTCACACCGCCGACCGGCACCGGATCCCACGTCCGCCACCGATCCACCGCTTTCCCGCCATCCGCTTCGACCCGACGACCCCGAGCCGCACCGGTTGCCCTACGATCAGCGCGCATGGACCCAGCCCCCGCTCTCCGGCGTTCCGGCCCGGCGCACACCTACCAGTCCCCCTCCCCTGCGGTGCGCACTGTTCGACACCTCGGCACTGACCTCGGATGTGATCGCCGCACGGCCAGGGCGAGCGGCTGCGGCGGGAGGCGGAACGCGGTACACCTGGCGAGAGCCTGCTGCACCACGTCGCCCGCCTGCTCGCCGAAGCGCCCGACCCGATGAACCGCACCCGGATCATGGAAGAGATCGGCACCGGTAGCAGCGGGCACAAGGCGCGGATGGCCGAAGTCCTCGACATCCTGGCCCAGTACCCGGCCTTCTGCGAAGTCGAACGCGGACGGTGGCGGCTGGGGCGGCGCGTCACCGATCCCGCTGGTTGAGGACCAAGTCCGCCGTTCGGACCTCCGCCGACGGCGTTTACCGAACGCTGCCCGACTCGGACCAGGGCGGGGTCCTGTGCACCGTCGCCCTGGTCCGGGACAGTGACTGGGCTGGCCGCCGGTCAGCGGCGTTCGACGCTGAACCCACTGTCGTGGAGCGCGGCAGTCCACGCCGTCCGGTCGAACCACTTGGTGATGTCCGGCTTGAGCGAAGTAATGGTCGCCATCCGGGCGTCCCAGTCGTGGCCGGTGTCACCGCGGGAGCCTTCGCATCCTGTGCAGCCGTCTTCTCCGTGGATGTGGCCGGCCATCCAAGCGTTCACCGCCACATTGACGATCACGCTGTAGAGGTCACCGCCCGACTCGACGAGCGAGTCTGGCACGCCCGCGAGGATCAGGGCCAGCTCGGGGTTGTCGACCGGGGGCATCGGCGCCTGTCCTACTGCGTCGATCTCTGCGCTTTCCTGCACTTCCTGGTACCGCTTGGCAATGGCATCGGCGAGTGCGTCGGCGTTGAAGTACCTCCAGGCAGAACGCACCTGGACACCCAACTGCTGGGCGACCCCCGTCATCCTCTCCTCGATGATGTCCTCCACCGCCCCGGGCCGGACGGTGACTCCTCGACGGGCCAGCGCCGCCAGGGTCTCGGCGACTGCTTCCTTGAATGCCTTCGTGTTCCTCACCCGCGACAGCGTAGAGGTGATTCTGCAGGCCGCGCCGTCCCCGGAACACACGGCCTGATCCGGGAACAGGTACCCGACGCCCACCAGTCCATTACCGGCGTCGCCAGATTGCTGAGCGTCCAACGCAATACGCTCTACGAGGAGATCCCCGGTCTCGCCTGCACGCGTGCTCCGCGGAAGTCCGCGAGCTCCGTCGGGCCCGCGGGCAGCTGACGTCGATCAAGCCGGCTCGAAGAAGTTCACCGTGTACCCCTCGGATTCCAGGTAGGCGGCCGCCGCGCGTACCTGGCCGGCCGCGGTGCCCTCGAACGGGACGAACGCGTAGTCGACCACGCCCTGGACCGGCGGGAACAGCTCCGCTCCGGGCACCGGGCGCAGAGGCATCTTCCACAACGGCTTGACCGACGCGCGACCGTCCGGCAGCACCCCGGCGCGAGCCTCGGCGTAGGGGAACTGGTGCAGCACGTGGCCGGCCGCAGTGGCGACCAGAGCGTTCAGGCAAGGCCACACCCCGAGCGGGACCAGGTTGCAGGCAACCGCGATGTCGTGCGTCTCCCAGACGAACAGCAACTCGTCCGCCTCGGCCGCCGCCACCAGCGTGGACATCTCCCCCAGGGCGGAGAGCGCGTCCTCTCCGACATGCATCGGCCGGACCTGCACGCGGGCGACCAACTGGCCCTGGTCCACGACGTACACGTGCGGAACGGTGGTGAAGCCCTGCTCACACATGGCGACGTGAGCCGCCTTCGACGCTCTGACCAGCCCGTCGAACAACTTAGCGTCCACCAACACTCCCCAGCCTCTTGAACTTTGACAGGCTCCACTTTGTCCGGCCGGGCCCCGGCAGCGCCAGGCGATGAACGAGGCTTGCCCTGAACGCATGAGCGTGCGGACCGACGCAAGGGACTGCGCGCCCTACTGCCTCTGGTGGGAGAATCCCGCCCATGACTGAGCCCGACCCCTCCATGCTGCAGAGCTTCCTGATCGACATCGGGGAGAACGAGCGCACCGCCCAGGAACTCGTGCTGACCGCTCTCAGCAAGGACGCCGACGCACTCCTGGACGAGATCGAGACGATGCCGCCCGACTACCAGCGCGGCGTCATCGCGGCCCTCGCCACCCTGGCCGGCAACTACCCGGCACTGGCCTGCGGCAAGGACAAGGGGCGGGCCAGCGCGTATCTGCGCCAGCAGCTGGCTCCCGGCAGCTGACGCGGGCCGGGGACCGCGCTCACCGCGGGATCGCATGTGCTGGTCCCGGCCTGAGACCTTGCTCTGCCCGATCAGCAGACCGTTGACGGTCGCTCCGCAAGGAGGCCAGCCGCCGACCGGATGCCGCCGGGCGACGGAGGCGGGGGCTGAACTTGGCGCGTTCGGCTGCGCGGCGCCCGCGCAGTCTGGATCATGACAGGTGTGGAGGACTGGTCCGACTGCTTCGACCCCGACGAGTTGCGTATCCGCCTCGACATGGCGCTCGAGGAGAACGCGCAACTGCGCGAGGAACTCGCTGGCGCACAAGCGGAAAACACCCGCCTGCGAAGCCGTCTGAGCTGCGGCGCACCAGTCAGGGCCACGTCGCTGCCACCGGTTCCCGAACCGGGCCCGGTGGTGCCGGCCACGGGGGCGAACGGGCTGCCGTACGCGGACGGTTCCTCCAGCGCGGAGGCGAAGATCGCCCTGTTCCGGGCGCTGTTCGCGGGGCGCGAGGACGTCTACGCGAAGCGGTGGGTGAGCGCCAAGTCCGGCCGAACCGGCTGGAGCCCGGCCGAGGACAACCCGTTCGACAGGAACAAGGCCGAGGAAGACCGGGTGTTCTGGCCGCTGACCGACGACACGGTGTACCACCACCTGGACCCGTCCCGGCAGGGCCGCGACGAGGTGCACCTCGGCCTGTACCCGCTGCTGGCGGACGACACCTGCCGCCTGCTGGCCTGCGACTTCGACGGTAAGGACGGCAGCGACTGGCGCGGTGACGCCGCCGCGTACGTCGAGGCCTGCCGCGACGCGGGAGTCCCCGCCCTCCTGGAGGTCTCCCGCTCCGGGGCCGGCGCGCACGTATGGACGTTCTTCACCGCCCCGGTCGCCGCGACCAGCGCCCGGGCGCTCGGCATGGCACTGCTGCGGCGGGCGATCGACGCGCGCGGGCAGATGGCGCTGTCCAGCTACGACAGGCTCTTCCCCGCCCAGGACTTCCTACCGATCAAGGCCAAGGGCAGCTTCCGGTTCGGCAGCCTGATCGCCCTACCGCTGCAAGGCGTCTCCCGCGCCAAGGGGAACACCGTCTTCGCCGACCCCGACACCTGGGAGCCGCACCCGGACCAGTTCGCCCACCTCTCGCGGACCGAACGGCTGACCCCGGCCGACGTCGAGGCTCTCGTCGACAAGCTCGGCCAGGTCAAGGCCGGCCCCTCACCGACCGTCCCGGAGCTCGGGCCCAGGCCCCGCCGCAAGGCGGCCCTTGGGAAGGCGCCCTCGCGTGTCGAGGCGCGGCTGTCGGCGATGCTGGCGATCGCGACCGCAGAGCTGTCCCCGCAGCTGCTCGCCGCGCTGAAGCACACCGCGGCGTTCCACGACCCGGAGTTCTACCGCAAGCAGAACCAGCGCTTCTCCACCTTCAACACCCCCCGCTTCGTCTGCTGCTTCGACGCCACCGACCCAGAGTGGCTCAAGATCCCCCGCGGCCTGGCGGACGAGGCCGCCCAACTCATCGCCGCTGCCGGCGGCACCCTGGAGATCGTCAGCGAACTCCCCGATCCGCCGCCGATCACCGCCCGCTTCATCGGCGAGCTGACCGCCGTTCAGCAGCAGGCCGTGTCCGCGATGGCCGACCACCGGGCGGGCACCCTCGTCGCGCCGCCCGGCTCCGGCAAGACGGTCATGGCCTGCGCCCTGATCGCCCAGCAGAGCACGCCGACCGCCGTGATCGTCAACCGCTCCGAGCTGCTCGCACAGTGGAAGGAACGCCTGGCGACGTTCCTCGACCTCGGCGACGCGCAGGTCGGCTCCCTGGGCGGGGGCAAGGACCGCCGTGGCCAGGTCGTCGACCTGATCATGCTGCAGACGTTGTCCCACCGGGACGCCCCCGACGACCTGCTCGACGGCTACGGGCTGGTCATCGTGGACGAGTGCCATGCCGCGGGCGCGCCCGGCGCGGAGGCCGCGATCCGGGCGGCGAAGGTGCCGCGTTGGGTGGGGCTGTCCGCCACGCCGTACCGCGCGGACCAGATGGATCCGCTGATCACGATGCAGTGCGGCCCGATCCGCCACGAGATCGAGGACGCCAGCACGTTCGCCAAGCACCTGATCGTGCACTCCACGGCCTTCACCACCGACGAGCCGGGTAACGACGGGGCGTCGATCCAGGCTATCTACAACGAGCTCGCCCACCATGCCCCGCGCAACGAGCTGATCGCGGACCACATCGCCGACGCCGCCCGGCGCCGCCGGTGCAGCCTGGCGCTGACCAACCGCGTCGAACACCTCCACCAGCTCGCCGGCGCGCTTCTGCCGCACGGCATCACCCCACTGATGCTCCACGGCGGCATGCCTCCAGCCGAGCGGGCCCGGGTCCGAGCAGCACTGTGCGAGGAGACCGACGAGCCGTTGGTGCTGCTGGCCATCGACAAGCTCGCCGGCGAGGGCTTCGACGAGCCCCGGCTGGACACGCTCTTCCTGACCAGCCCGATCTCGTTCAAGGGGCGCGTCATCCAGCAGGTCGGCCGGATCATGCGCAACACCGAGACCAGGAAGTCCCACGTCGAGGCCCACGATTACCTCGACGCCGGCGTTCCCCAGCTCGAGCGCATGCACCACAAGCGCCGCCGCATCCTCGAACGCCGCGGCTTCACCACGACCACGCCCGCACAGCTGCCACCCACACCCCCACGCCCGGCGCAGCCCGCCACCCGGCAGCAACGACAGACCACGCCGCCGGCGACCGCCGAGGTACGGGCCTGGGCACGCAGCCGCAGCATGGACGTGCCCGCCCGAGGAAAACTCCGCGCCGAGATCTGGGAAGCATGGCACACCGCCCACCCGACCAGGTGATCACCGGCACTTCCCTGGCCACCGATACCCGGAGGATGAACGATGATTCAGCAGCCGTCAGATGCCGTCAGCGTGCGCGAGATGTCGCTGTACCAGCAGTACTACGACCTGGTGGCGGCCGGCCGGAAGCGAGTGGAAGTCCGTGTCGCCTACCCCGCGCTGCTCGACCTCGCGCCGGGCCAGCGGATCAGGTTTCGCTGCGGGCAGCAGTCCACATTGACCCAGGTCACGAGAGTGACTCGCTACGCGAACTTCGAGGAGCTGCTGGACAACGAAGGTGTGGAGGCGGTGAACCCCACCGCCTCGCGCGATGACCAGCTGAGGGCGATCCGCGACATCTACCCGCCGGCGAAAGAGGAGCTGGGCTGTCTGGCGATCGCGATCGAGAAGATCTGATCCAGCGCTTCGACCGCTCGACGGTGTCGCGGTTCGTGTCGACAGCTACCCGCCGCGGGTCCTGCAGCAGGGCACGGGACCCAACCTCACCCTCGGCGGCGACGAGGGCAACCGGATTGCGCTCGGCGGGTGAAACGGGCCACGCAACAGCGGCGGGAGGAGGCAGACTGATGCAGTGTCAGGATTCATCCGGGATTCGAAGTACTACGGCGACCGTCTTGTATACGAGCCGCTGGAAAGCAAGTGGCGCCGCTACCACGCCACCCATTGCGGGTGCGGTGGTGACTGGCTGGAGGACCACGCCGTGCCGGCGGGCTTCACCGTCCTGCCCCGGGGCAAGAGCGGCTACTACGGCCTCGTGGGTCCGGGGCTGACGGAAGGCGTCGACGAGTCACGGCTGACGACGAACGCCCTCTGGGAGGCGGTCACCCGCCAGCCGGGCACCCAGGACTGGTTCGAGAGCGTCGAGGTCGTCGACCGCAGCGAGGCCGCCGAGGCCCAGCGCAAGGCGCACAACGACGCCTACTACGGTCAGCGGCGCGAGGAGAGCGCGGCGCGCAAGAAGGCCGCAGCCGCCACCTCCGCCACCCCGGCCCAGGCCCGCTACCTGCTCACCCTGGCCCAGAAAGCCGGCGACGAGCAGTTCACCGCGCAGTTCGCCAAGGCCATCAAGGGCACCGTCATCAAGCCGCGCGGTCCGAAGGAAGGCGCCCAGGTGGCGATCGCGCGGCTCACCAAGGCCGCGGCGACCAAACTGATCTCCGCGCTGGCCGACGGAGACGCTTCGTGAACGCTCAGGGCCCGCCCGTGCCGCTGCTGGTCGCCAGGCTCAAGGGCTTCCTGAGCGAGGTCGAGTGCAAACTGCCCGCAAACGGGGCGGAGCAGGCCGTGCTCGGCGAGACCGCGGTGGAGCAGGCCCGCTCCCTGGTCGCCGACGAGAACGCGGTACTGCCTGCGAGGGTGCTCACCGGCTGGAGGCGGTGGCCCGCGACGCCGCCGGGTACCGCAGAGGCACTACCGAGCGGTGCGACTACCTGGACCGGCAGGCCAAGGTGCTGCACGACATCGTCGACGTCATCGACGACGAAAGCTCACGCTGGATCGCCCAGGACGCCGAAGACCGGGCCGACCGGGCCCGCGAGACGGCCGAGATCGACACCCGCTTCGATGCCACCCCTCCACCCCCGGCGCGCACGGTGACTCCGTGGCCGCACCCGACCACCACGGCCATGATCCAGGCACGGACGGCTACCTCGGGCCGGGGCCGGTGACCGGCCGAGGCGCCCGCGGATGGAGAGAGGATCTGGAGCGGCAGAGCGCCTACGCACTGGACCGCTGTATCGCCGGCCCGGGCGAGCTGCCTCCGGGCCTGCGCGCGGACGCCCTGACGGTGGTGGAGTCGCTCCTGCTGGCGGGGCTTCCCGTCTTCAACGTGGAGGCGGCCGCCGACGGCGACGACAACGGTGTGGAACTCGTCGTCGAGGACGAGCCGGGCGGCCCGGTGCCGCTGGCGGTGTGGCGCCAGCATCCCGCGGTGAGCATGCTCGGGGAGCCGTTCGCCAGCGTCCAGGCAGCCATGCACCAGGCCGTCCGGGGGGTGCTCTCCGCGTACGGGCACCGTCTGCGCGCGGAGCAGGATGAGGGCCGCGCACCGACGATTCTGCCGGCCGGCCCGCGGGGTGAGGACATGGTTCGAGGCGGGGTGGCGGGCGGAGGATGATGGTGGACGTGAACGGCGATGAGTTCGGCGAGCTCACCGCAGACGAGGTCAACGACCTGCTGGACGGCCGTACGGACCTGGCGCGGTGGGACGACGAGGACGAGGGTTACGAGTGGCAGTGCTGAGCCCGGCTGGCGACGTCGGGGCCGAGGTGCCGACGGTGTTCCTGCTGGTCGGGCTGACCGGCTCGGGCAAGACCACGTACGCCACCCGGGTGCTGGAGTCGGCCGGTGCGGTGCGGCTGTCGGTGGACGAGCGGTTGCACGCCCGGCACGGGCGCTACGGCGTCGACTACCCCGAGCAGCGGTACTTCGAGCTGCAGGCGCCGGTGGTCGCCGAGGTCCGCGAGCACCTGGTCGAGCTGGTCGCCTCCGGCAGGGATGTGGTGGTCGATCACGGGCTGTGGCTGCGACACGACCGGGACGAGTGGAAGCAACTGGTCGCCGAGGCGGGCGGCCGGTGGCGGCTGCTGTACTTCCCGGTGCCCAGGGACGAGCTGCTGCGACGCCTTCAGGAGCGCAACCGGCGCGAGGACGCCAACGCGCTGACCCTGACCGCCAGCGCACTGGACGACTTCTACGCCCGATTCGACGTACCCGACGACGAGGGCGAGGAGATCATCGAGCCGGATTCGTTGAGGTGGATCCGCGACAGCTCCACCGTTGTCTCCTGAGCCGAGTCCAGCCCGTTCTACGCGGCGCGCCCGTTGTATGCCTGGATAAGCCACTGGGGAAGCCGTCCGCGCGCGCTGACCTTCCGGCCGGTCGCCCGCGCCCAGGCCCGGATCTCCTGCGCGTCCGCAGCGGAGATCGTTGCCTGGACCGGCCGGTGCGGGCCGGACTTCGGAAGCCGGCCGCGGACCCTGCGGGCCCGGGCCATGAACGGGGCAAGCGACTGGCGCAGGCTCTCGGCGTTCGCCTCGGCGAGGTCGATCTCGTACCGCTGGCCGTCCAGCGCGAAGAAGACCGTCTCGTCGGCGCGGCCGCCGGTGAGATCGTCCTCAACAACAATCTGGATGCGCTGGACCACTGGTCGATCTTCCTTACGAGAAACTTGTTCGTCGGCGCATCGTATCGGTCGCAAAATCGTTCGCACCAATTGATCGCCGACAATACGGGTGCGGCCGCGGGGCCGGCGGCGGTAGCGTCCGGTTCGTGCCGCAGCTGAGCCTTCCGACAACGCGGGTCCACGCCTCCTTCCTCGGCGCCCTCGCCGAGTACCGCTGAGATACGAGCCATCGGGGAGCACGGCGAGGATGGCAGGACGTCGGCGAGCGGTGATGCGGATGACGAACTGGGCTCCGGTGGCCGCGGTGTGCGCCAGGAAGTCGTCCGCGTCGAAGCCCCGGTCGGCGAGGACGAGCATGCTGGCGTTCACCAGCGGCAGGAGACACCGCGCATAGGTGGTCTCGTACTCGCTCGTCGGCCCGAACACCGCGCCGAGCAGACCGCGGGAGCCGGTTTCGCAGAGCGCCATCAGCCGCAGGAGGGGGTAGCCGGCCCATCCCAGCCGAGCTTGGATCCTGCCGAGCCAGGCCCGGTTTCGCTCGCAGTCGGGCACCTTCACCGCGCTGTATCCGTCGAAGGCCACGGTCCGCCAGCGTCGGTAGCGGACGCCGACCGTGGTGGATTGCGCGAGCGGCCCGGCCAGCACCTCGAACAGGGCTTTGAGCGGGGCGGGTCCCACGCGTCGACGCAGGCATCGAAGGGCCCTCTCGCTCGGGCGGGCGATCCCAGGCGTGGTGAGTCCGGCGGTCAGCTTGTCCCAGACGCGCAGGTAGCCCAGGGCGGGGAACAGTGACAGGGCCAGGACGAAGTACACCCCGACGCGAGAGGGCAGGAGTCGTCGACGACGCTCCACGGCACGGTTCTCCTCGAGCACCGCGTCCACGAGTTCGACGGGAAGGTAACGGGTGAGCTCGCCCAAATGGCCTGGGGCGAGAGCGGAATCTCCGCCTCCTCCAAGGCGATCGGGCCGATCGGTGGCAGACTGGTCAGTCAACGGGACCTCTTCAGCACGCAGATCTTGGTCGATCCCTTGCTCTATAGGAGGTCCCGTCCTCATGCCTGCAAACCAGGCCGAGATCACTCTCTTGACGGACGCGAGCGGGGCTTAACTCCGTGGCCTTGCCTCGACACCACCTGACAATGCCCTACCAGACAACCGCGACCGACCGGCCGCGCACCTCGAAAGGGCGGGTGTCGAGGGTCATGTCCCACGTGCCGTCGACACGAGCGGGGCTGACGGCCGTCATGTCTCGTCGTGTCCACGGTGCCAGGAACGTCTGGTCGACCGGGGTGGTCAGTGGACGGCTCGGCTGGGCCTCGTGCGGGTCACCTCGGCGGCGGCCAGCACGGTGTTGGCCTGGTGCGCGGCCTGGTCGGCCACAGGGATCCAGGCCGGGCGGAAGCGCTGCTCGTACTCGCCGATCCACTCCCGCAGCAGGTGGTCGATGCGGTCGGCGACCGGTGCGGTGCGGGCGTGGGTGGGGTCGAGGGCGCGCCGCAGGAGGGCGGCTGTACGCACCGGGAGGCGGTGTGCCCACAGTTCGATGCCCTCGAGGCGGGCTGGGGTCATGAGGCCGGAGCCCAGAAGCCGCTGGCCGCCGACGCCGGGGTCCCACTGGTCGGCGAGTTGGTTCAGGGCGGTCAGGGGGGTATGGACTGCGCGCAGGAGAGGGGTGTCCGCCAAGTGGGGGCCGGCGGTTTCGAGGAGTTCGGTGATGACCTGTCCGTGGCGACGCAGGTGGGCGGCGCAGGTGGCAAGGCGGGTGCCGGGGTCGGGGGTGGGGCGCGCAGGGTCGGGCTGGGAGGCCCAGACGGGGACCTCGATGATGAGGGTGTCGCCGCCGTGGCGCTGGGGGGTGAACCACGTGGTGGCCCGGACGCCGGTTTCGGTGGTCTCGGCTCCGTCGCCGGGGTGGGCGGTGAGCATGCCGGTGGTACTTTCCTGGCGGTCGATGTCGTGGGGGTCCATGACGAAGACGGCGGGGCCGGGTTCCTCGAGCCAGAAGGTGTCGAAGGAGCCGGAGTCGAGGGGAAGGCCGTGGTCGGCGGCGGACTTGGCGAAGGGTTCGGCGAGTCCGGGCAGGTCGCGGGTGGTCTGGATGAAGGTGCCGCCCACGTCGGTGGAGTGGAGGGAGAACTGCAGGCGGGGGCGCAGGTCGTCGATCAGGTCGAGGAGGATGCGGCTTTCGGGCAGGTTGGCGCCGATGGCCGGCGCCCATTCGGGCTGTTCCTCGGCGGCGGGGCGGAAGAACGTGGCGAAGTAGTGGGGCAGGGTGCGGGCGTGGCGGCTGTCCTCGGCCAGGTGCGCGCCGTCGGGGTCCAGGCAGAGCAGGAAGTTCCAGGTCGTCGCGGAGTGGAGCCCGGGTTGGGCGAGGACGCGGTGGGCCAGTTCGAGGATGCTGGCGCGGCCGGAGAACTCGTCGGCATGGGCACCCGAGACGACCAGGACGTGGTCGTCCGTGCGGCCGATGGTCAGCAGGTGCAGGGGGCGGCCAGCACGGGAGGTGCCGAGGGTACGCAGGGTGCACAGGCCGGGGTGGCGGGCGGTGAGCTGGCGGGCCGCGTCGGTGAGCTCGTCGAGTGCGGGGTAGCAGTCGCTGAGCACGGCCTGGCCCGCGGCGGTCGAGGTGTCGGTGTGCATGGCGGTCCCTTTCCCATGAATGTGTGGTGGAGGTTTGCCTCCATACGAAAGGGGGGCGGGGCCCCCCCGGGGGGGGGGGGCGGCCCCCCCCCCGGGCCCGCCCCGGACGCTGCCCCCCACCCGGGGAGGGAGCCCCCCCACCGGGGGCGCTGCGAGCCCGGGTGGGGGGCTGGTAGAGGGAG